>JBBRMF010000051.1:0-25014 GCA_038230975.1 Tepidisphaerales bacterium | reverse complement strand
GCTTCTTCTACGGCAATTTCGAGAAGGAGCACACGCTCAACGTCGATCGCCTGGCCACGATCAGCAAGCGCGATGCCCGCCAGTTCCTTCGCGATCTGGTTCCCGAAATGCATCCGTTTGTGGAGGCCTACGTGATGCTCTACAGTTTTGAAGGCCACGCCATTCCAGCAGACACTGAAATCGTGGCGTATCTTCTGGAAGAGGAGATCGTCGATGAAAAAGCGACGATGGCGGATGCCCAGAAATTTCTGGAGCATCATATCAAAGCCGAAGAATGTCACGATTTTTACGCCGTTTTCCGCCGCGCTGCTCATGCTGAAGGAGACGGTACGAGGAAGAAGAAGAAATAAGGCTGCCAGTTGTCAGTGGTCAGTTGTTAAATGCAATGCCACTGACCGTTGATCACGAACATCTGACCACGGACCACTAACAATCAGAAAAATGACCGACAGACTTCCCCCATCGTCGCTTCGCCTTGGATTACCCAGCGGGAGCATGCAGGCCTCAACCGTCGAGCTTTTTGGACGCGCTGGATACAAAGTCAGCATTCAGGAGCGGAGCGTTTTTCCGCAGATTGATGATGAGAACATTTCGGCGGTGCTGTTCCGCGCGCAAGAGATCAGCCGTTATGTGACGGATGGCATCGTCGATTGCGGTTTGACGGGGTATGACTGGATCGTTGAAAATGGCAATGCGGACGATGTGGTCGAGATCTGCGAACTGACGTATTCGCGGGCGAGCAGTCAGGCCGCCAAATGGGTGTTGGCGGTGCCGGATGAAAGCCCGGTGCAAAAGCCGGAGGATCTGGCGGGGGGAGTCATCGCAACCGAGCTCGTCAATGTCACGCGGAAATACTTTGCCGAGCGCGGTGTCAAAGTGACGGTCGAATTCTCCTGGGGCACGACGGAAATCAAAGCTCGCCTGCTCGATGCGATTGTCGATCTTACCGAAACCGGTTCTTCCATTCGGGCCAACAACCTGCGCGTGCTGGATACGTTGCTGAGCAGTACGATCCGATTTGTCGCCAATAAATCGGCCTGGGCCATCCCGTGGAAACGCGAGAAGATGGAAAATATCGCGATGCTTCTTAAAGGAGCCATCGAGGCTCGGGCCAAGGTGGGTTTGAAAATGAACGTTCCGGAAAAAATGCTGGCCGATGTCATCAGCTTTCTGCCTGCGGAAAAGAGTCCGACCGTCAGTCGCCTGGCGGACTCGGCCTGGGTTGCCGTAGAGGTGATCCTCGAAGAAAAGCAGGAACGCGAATTGATCCCCCGACTCAAACGCGCAGGGGCCACCGGGATTATTACTTACCCGCTCAATAAAGTCATCGGATAAATCGCTATAATGTCGAAGGTGCCGCATGAATAGAAACCTTCGACTGATCTTCGGTTGCGTAATTGTCGGGACTGCCGGGTGCGCTGCCAAACCTTCCGCCTTCAATCCGCATCATTCCATTCCCATCGCGGCCGCTGTGCCGGTGGATCCGAAGGCCCAACTCACGATTGATCAGATTGAGCCAGCCGTTTCAATTGCGACTCCGGCCACCGTACCCTCCGGCGAGGCACCCTTGGCGGCAATCCAGTTGTACGCTCAGGCTCGGGCGATGCTGGTCGACAACCAAAAATTCAAGGCGATTAGCCTTCTTGAACAGGCCGGCAAGCTGGACCCGCAAGGGTACGAAATATTTTACGATCTTGGCCGCGCCTATTTGATGACCAGCGCGTCAGGGTCTGCGAGCGACCGGGCGATCGTGGCGTTCGAAAAGGCTGCCGCGATTCAGCCGGATCATCTGGAATTGCATTACGATCTCGGGCGGCAGTATCTGGATCGAAACGATCTCGCGCGCGCGTTATCTCATCTGCGAATGTCGCGACTGACCAGCGACTATCAAAATGAAAAGAATGTGGATGCCGCCGCGATGGTCGACTTTTTTCTGGCCCGGGCGCTTCGGCAGAGCGGGTATGTCGGCGCTGCCCTTACCCAGTATGATACGCTCCTCAATCGCCTTTCCCGCACCGGGCTTACCCAGCGCAGCAATCCGGAGCTGGTTTATTTTCTGAAGCATCCGCAGATTCTTTACACTGAAATCGGGGAGCTTTACGAGAAGAAAGGATCTTACACGGAAGCCCTCAAGGCCTATGAACTGGCGTTGGAGAATGACAAGGAAAATTCCGAGCTTGGCAAGCGAATTATCCGGATGAAACTAAGAGCCGGCCGGCTTGATGATGCCAAGGTTGCTGCTGCGGCATTGGTTCTAAGTACGCATGGCACTGCCGAATCGATCAATCTGTTGAAAGAGATGTATTCCGCTGCGGCTCAGCCCGAAAAAGCCACGGATGCTTTGGCGAAACTGCACGCGGAACATCCGGCGGATCGCTTGATCTTTTACGCACTGCTTGATCAGTTGAAATTGACGGGGCGTGCGTCGGAGGCCGAGAAGTTGCTCGTTGCCGCTGCCCGCGACAGCAATTCTGATCCCGATTACATCCATCGGCTATTTTTGATTTACATGGGTCGTAACGATATCAACGCCGCGATGCGGTTGCTGGTGGATTCGCTCGCAGATCGGCCTGATTCATTGCGGGAGATCGGCCCGCTCTGGGGAGTATTGCTTCGTCCGGCAAGGCGCGGTCGATTGCGATTAAGCGCATTGCAACAGATGCAAGTGCCGGCCCGCGAAGAAGCGGCGCGGCTCTTTTGGGTTTCGCGGCTGGCAGAGATCTGGAATCGAGATGCCCTGGCGCGGGCCACGTTACAACAGGCAGCCGAACTGAAACCTGCGTTTCCGCCGGTCTATCGGTGGTTAATTCTTGAGAACTGGTCGAAGCCGGATTGGGATGAAAAGCAGAAAGCTGCCGCCTGTCAAAGATTGGTGGATATTGTTGAGTCTCAGGGCAACGGTGCGCTGGCCGCGGAGTTGCATGGTCGATCATTACTCATGCAGGATGATGCCGAGGGCGCGGCCAAGGCATTTGCCACTTCTCAGGCGCTCGGTAATCGTTCGCCGGACCTGCAACTGATGCATGCCCGCGCGATCTTGAAGCAGGGAAACGAGGTTCGTGCGGAACAGTTACTAGGAAAATTGCTCAATGATTGGCCGCGGTTTGAAGAAGCGTATTCCGATTTGTTCAGCATGTATCTCCAGCGGCGCGCGGTGGATCAGGCGCTTGGCGTGTTGCACAAATGGCTGAGCGCGGTCCCATCGAGCGTGGATGCCCGTTTGCTCGAAGCGGCAATCGATGCGCAAGTGGGTCAACCGGAAGGTCTTTCGGCGGCCAAAGCAATCTTGCAGTCGTTGTTCGATGAGCAACCGGACAATCTTGAAGTGCTGCGGGCCATTCAGACGTTCCAACTTCAGCATGGCAAACTGGATGACTTCATCGCCCAGCTTGAGGCCGAACGGTTGAAGAACCCGGACAATCGTGAAGCAGTTGAGATGCTGGTTTCGATTTATGTGGATCAAAAACGCCTGCCCGAGGCATCGCAAGTGCTGGATGCGGCCAAGAACGCCGTAGCCCATGATCCGGATCTTCTGTATTACGTGGCCCATCTTTATGAGCGGATCGATCAAAAACCGGTCACCGAGCGGATGCTGGAAGAGATCGTCGGAATGGATCCGCACCATGCGGCGGCAAGCAACGACTTGGGATATGCGTGGGCGGATGAAGGGAAAAATCTCGATCGCGCCGAAGCGCTGGTGCGCGTGGCGGTGGAAGCTGAGCCGGACAATCAGAGCTATCTCGACAGCATGGCATGGGTCGAGTACAAGCGCGGGAAGTTTGCAGAGGCGCGCGGTTTTCTGAACCGCGCGATCGGCCCGGCGAACCGCCCTGACCCTGTGGTGCTGGATCATCTGGGCGACACGATGTATCGACTGGAGCAGCCCACCGAGGCTGTGAAACAGTGGAAACGCTCGTTGCAGAGACTCACTGAAGCTGGCGCGGAGCGAGAGGATCTGAAGGATCTCCGTCAGCAGTTGCTGGCGAAGTTGAAGCAGCAGGAACAAGGCAAGCCGGTCCACGTTGCGCCCGTGGCCGAGATGCCCAAAAAATCGACGCAGGCGAAGAACTGAAAGGCGGCTGTCAGGAATTCATTGCTGACAACTGAGAACAAATGGCCGGACATAGTCACTGGAAAACGATCAAGCGGGCTAAAGGAGCTACGGATGCCAAACGGGGCAAGGTGTGGAGCAAGATTGCCCGCAAAATCATTATCGCCGCCAAAGCGGGTGGCGGAAATCCCGGAGAAAATCTTTCACTGCGGTATGTGATCGACGAAGCGCGTGCTGCCAACATGCCGAAGGATACGATCGAAAAAGCGATCATGAAGGGTACGGGGGAACTCGGTGGTGACAATTTTGAATCAATGCTCTACGAAGGTTACGGACCTGGCGGTGTCGCGATCATCATCGACGGATTGACCAACAACCGCTCACGAACAGCGCCGGAACTTCGGAAGATTTTTGAATTCAATGGTGGTAATTTGGCAACCACAGGTTCGGTCGCGTTTCAGTTCACGAAACTGGGCGTGATCGCCGTCAAATCCGATGCGGTCACCGAAGATCGTTTGATGGAAGTGGCGCTCGATGCCGGCGCGGATGACGTAAAAAATGAAGGCGAAGTCTACGAGGTTCTGACCTCTCCGGTGGCGTTCCACAAGGTGAAAGAAGCGTTGATCGCCGCGAAGATTCCGGTGGAAGCCGGGACGGTTACCTTCCTTCCGAATACCTCGATCGCTGTCGAAGGCGAAAACGCGAAGAGGGTGTTGAAGCTGTTGGATGAATTGGAAGATAACGATGATGTGCAGAGCGTTTCGCATAACGCCGAGATTGCGGAAACGTTGATTGCTTGAGGTATCATGTCTCTAATTGATTGGGTTAGAAATTTTTGCACTTTATCCAGGTAGGAAAAGACCCCTCACCCTAACCATCTCCGCGGAGTACCGGGGGGAGGGGACAATAAAAGAGCACGGATTTGATTCTGGATTTTGGTGACTTCCTCCGGGGGCAATCGCTTTTTTTCGTCCCAGTTGAGTAGGTCATTGACGCGCAACGTCATCTCGAATTGTTCGACGGCGGCGGCACGATCCCCGAAATCCGTCAGCGCTTTGGCGTATTCCAGCCGCATGGGGACGTTGTACGGATCGAGCATCAGTGCCGTGTTGAAGTTATCGCGAATGAGTTGGCGATCGGGCTGGGTGTTGCGCATTTCTGAATGAATGCGAGCGACGTATAAGGGTACATCTAGCGGGTTCTCAAGAATCGCTTCATTGATATGAGATCGAAATTGTTGAGGAGGCGAAACCAGGGCTGCGCGGAAGGCATACTCGGCGTTTAATCGCCATGCCTGGCGGTTGGCTTCTTCGAGCAGAGGTAGGGCGGTATCGAGATGATTGGCGTGAATTGCATCGTCCGCGGCGTTGGCGGCGCGCTCGGCTTGAAGCACGGGGGCCCACCAGATCACGACCGCGAGCAACCAGAGGGCGATGGCGGCAACATAGAGGATTATCACGTTTTTCGGGGTGGTTCGCAGATCTGATTCGGTCTGGCGACGAATCCCCAGCGCGCTTCCGGTGAGCAAGGCGAACAACATCATCGGGCCGATTTCGAAGAGAGAAAAATCAATCAAGTTGTGAATGAGGAATACACCGACACCAATGAGAATGGCGTATAGCAGCCATGTGGCGGGGCGATCGTCGGGGTCTTGCGTTTGCAGGGTGCGGAGGGCGGCCAGGGATGACGCGATGACCATGGCGCCGACAAACAGGAATCGTCGCAAAACATCCAGTTCGACGGCACCCGTGGAAAAATCGACGCTGAGGACCGTGCTTAAGAAAATTCCACCGCCGGCCACCAGCGCGATGAAGCTGAGCACTCCGGGTGATTTTGTTTTTGGGGTTGGGTCAGAGGGAGAGATGGGCCGTGTGAGTTCCCTCCAGAGCCGTAGTTGCCAGAGAATCACAAGTATACCGCCGATGAATCCGAGTTCGGTGAAGAATCGTACGAGGAAGTTGTGAGGGTCTTTGATCTCTTCAGGAGCTTTGGCCAGTCGTTGCGCCAGGTAGTGGAAGCCAAAACTGTTCCAACCAACACCGAGCAACGGATGCAATTTGAAAATTCGGATTGAACCGATCCAGTAGTGCCAGCGAAAGGTGAGGCTGCTGTGGATGAGCGATCCGTGGGCCAGTCCGTGGCCGATGACGGCGACGATCAGAAGAACGAAGATCGTGACGCCGAGAAGATAAAACTTTTTAGCGTGAAGGGCCATGCGTTCGTGATATTTCCACACGATCAAAAACAGTACGATCGCGATGACCGGCGTTGCGAAGGCGGTTCGGCTGCGCGTGTAAACCATGATCCATAATCCAAGGATCATGCCGATAGCAACGGCGGTTGCGGAGGGATCGACCGGTGGTCGGCTGATCGGCAATGGACCGTTGGCGGGAGGTTCACGTCGGAGATCGGACAATCTTTGGATGAGTAAACCGAAACTAACGACGAGTAACAGCGATAGAAGTGCCCCGAAACTATTCGGGGAGGTTTCGTAACCGAACATTTCACCGAGCCTGATCTTCGCGGCGAACTGGGTGGCGGCGAATGATCCTTCCTGCAGGCCGCGCTGGGTAAAATATTTTTCCTTATTCGCTTCAAAGTTTTTGATGAGGTCGGGCAGTTCGATGAATTTGTAATTCAAGCCGTGGATGACGTAGATCGGTAAAAGACCAAAGGCGACGGCAGCGACGAGTCGCAACTTGCACCAGTCGCGAACGAGCTGCGTCGCGGTCCAGAGCATCGCCACGGCAGCGGTCCAATGACCGGCGGTGACCAGCGCTCCAAATTTGTCTGCGGCCCAGAGGGTACTGAGGAGCATCCAACCGCTGAGAAGTGCCAGCGGAATCAGACTGCGGGGCGTGAGGAGCGGGATCGATTGATCGATGAGCCTGCGGGTTAGAACGAGCAGGGCGGGGATGCAGCAGAGAAGATCCAGCCCGATGCTGGTAGCCGGTCCGGCGGCGTGGGGAACAGCGTCAGAGCCGGGGAGCACTTCAAAGGGTTCGCGAAGAAACTCCTGCATCGATCCGCGGGTGATCACGAGGGCCAGCATGAGTCCGAAGGCAAGCCACTCGATGCGACGTGGCCAGGGGCTTAAAGGGGGATCATGTTTTGGTTTGGTTCTTGCCATTGTATTGGCCGATTTTCCGTACGATCGGTGTCTAACCGGATGTGCTCTCGGATACCGCCGGCAATCGATGTTGTTCGAGCAGTGCGACGACGCAAAGCACGAGAATGGTTTGGGCGAAGATGAGTATTGCGCCGAAGGTTGATCCAACGTGCGGCAAGATGATCGCCGCGATACTGGTGGCGGCAGTGATGAGATAGAGGCACAGCACGGCGGTGCGGCGTGACATTCCTCTGGCGACGAGTCGATGACTGAAATGATTGGTGTCGCCCACGAACGGACTTTTGCCGCGCGAGATTCGGATGAGACTGACGACGATAAAATCATAGAGCGGAAGAGCCAGCACAATTACCGGGACGAACAGCGCATACCAGCCATGGGCGATGTCGAGTTCCGGTGGCAAGTAGGTGGTGCGGACGGTGAGTAAACCGAGCACGAAACCGATCAGCAGGCTGCCGCTATCACCCATGAAGATGGTGGCGGGCGGGAAGTTGAAACATAAAAAACCCATCAAAGAACCGACGAGCATGGCGAGCATGGCGGCGACAAAATACTGTCCGATCGAGAGCGCGGTGACGAGGAACGCCGTTGCGCAAACGGCGGCAATGCCAGCGCTCAGACCGTCCATGTTGTCCAGAAAGTTAAACGCGTTGGTGATGACGCCGATCCAGAGTACGGTCAACACGATGGAGGGCAACGGGCCAAGGCTGAGTGATCGATCGAGATTGGTCAGCACACGTAATCGAAGCGACGGCGTGTGCCGGGCGAATAGTTCCATCGCGACGACGAGCGCGGTGATGATCCCCAGTTGAATGAACAGCTTAATAAATGGTCCAAGCGCTTTTCGATCATCCCAAAGGCCAAGCAGATGCATGCCAAGCATCGCCAGCAGCACACCCATTCCCAGCGGAATTTGTTGCTTTGCACCGGACCAGTAAGCGGTCGGAACGCCTGACGAAGCAGGCAGCACCAGAACGGCGAACATTGCGGAAGCCAACGGCAGGGCCATACCAAGAAAGATCGCGATTCCACCGCCGAGCGGTTTGGGGAGGTAGTGGATTTTACGATGGCCGGGTTTGTCGACGAAGTTCAACCGGGGAGCAATGCGTTTAACGAGGTACGTGCAAATCCATGAAATAATAAAGCTGATGAGCGGCAGGCAGAGGATCGGGAATTTCATAGCAAGGCGGGGCAGCATACTGGAAGCAAATACAACCCACAAAAAAGAGGTCCGTACGGACCTCTGTAAAGTGTGGATGAATTAACTGTAATGCGCCGTATCTAGGGTAAACGAGATTGCAGCCGCGCGAATTCTTCCTTCAGTTCGTTCAATTGTCGATTGAGGACGCGTCGATCTTCCTCGCTCCGCGCATTTTGAATACGCCGACGAAGTTGCTTGGCGTCTAAATCAAGACGTTCGATTTCCGCAATCATGTCAGCTTCAGGGTTGTAAACGGCACTCATTGATATTCCATTGATCGACAATACACCCGCATTTGCCGCCAGTCCATTGGCGATCAAAAATCGATTGCACAAATTATGGCGGGGAAAGATATTAGCCCACCTGCAACCTAATCTGGGGTCGAACCAACGGGATTATGACTGATGAAGTCGGTCGGTGTCAAGTGAAAAAACGGCTAAGAAATCGGTTGCCCATGCGAACGCGCGTTGAATTGATCGTTCGTCCTCTTGTCTGTTGTCGCGCGAGTCCCATAATTAAGCCATGTCCCTCTTTCCCATTGTGCAAATCATCTATTGGTTGTCGTTATCCACCTGGTTCGGCGGAGTGCTGTTCATTGCGATTGCGGCCCCCATCATTTTCCGAGTCGTGAGAGAGCAGAAGCCGCTTTTGCCAATGGTGTTGAGCGTCAATCTGGAGAATCAGCACGCCGACTTGCTTGCGGGGACGATCGTCGCGCATCTGCTTGCGATGCTCAGCAAGGTGGAACTGGCATGTGCCGGGGGAGTGCTGATTGGGTTGCTCGGCCAATGGGCTTTGGCTGAACGCAGCGGGGCCGGGCCATTGACGCAGATTATTTTGCGGACGATGTTGTGGTTGGTGGCAACATCGATGGTCGTCTATGACTGGCGGGTGGTTTGGCCGCAGATCATCAAGTATCGACAGGAGTATCTGGATCACGCGGATGAGCCGGATATTGCCAATCCGGCCAAGGAGCAGTTCGATCGATACCACCGTGAGAGTGTCAACATTCTGACGATCGTGCTGGTGTTGCTGCTGGGCTTGGTGCTTTTCAGCGGCAATATTTCAACCGCCATGATAATTAGCTTTCCGCGGTGAATTGCATGCTGGAAAAACCTCTCGCGAAGAAAATCCAAGTCCGTGCGGATCGTGTGAAAAAGATATTGCCGATTCTGAAAAAGACCTATCCGCACGCCAAATGCAGCCTGGATCATTCCAAGCCGTTGGAGCTGTTAGTGGCGACGATTCTTTCCGCGCAGTGCACGGACAATCGGGTAAACATTGTCACGACGACTCTTTTCAAGAAGTATCGCAACTCCAAAGATTATGCGGCAGCGCCTCAAGAAGAATTAGAGCGGGATATTCAATCGACCGGTTTCTTCCGCAACAAGGCAAAATCGATCCGGGCGATGGCGGCATCGCTGATTGAAAAGCACGGCGGGGAAGTTCCTAAGACGATGGATGAATTGACCGGGCTGGCCGGCGTGGGGCGAAAGACCGCGAACGTCGTGCTTGGGAATGCGTTTGGAATGAATGTGGGAGTGACCGTCGATACGCATGTCACCCGATTGAGCCAACGGTTGAGGCTGACGAAACATACAGATGCGGTGAAGATTGAGAAGGATCTGATTCCCATTGTGCCGCAAGAAGATTGGGCGCTGTGGTCGCACCTTCTGATTTATCACGGGCGAGCGGTTTGCCAGGCGCGGAAACCGAAGTGCGCGGAGTGTGTGTTGAAGGAGTGGTGTCCGTCGGCGGTTCAGTTTGAGGGGAAGACATCTGTACGGATGCACGATTCGCGGCCATAATGCGGATGGGGCAAGGAACAACACGGACGAAACTGGGTAAGAACGTCATGAAGACGACCGACAACATTTCAGATAATTTAGAGCAATCGCAAGAGACCATTGAACCGCCGCACATTATCAGCCGGGCGGAATCGAATATCGTACAGAAGTACGCTGCGCAGTTGATCGATGCGCTGCAGGAGGTGGCGGACGGGGACATGGTCGGGGAGATCATCGCGAACGCGCTCAAACTGCTGCGTGATCAGACCAATCGCGGCGATATCAAACTGATCAATAAATCGTTCAAAGAACTCCGGTATGCGCTGAAAGTTTTCGCGCCCTATCGGGAGGTTCGCAAGGTCAGCATCTTCGGCTCGGCCCGTACGCCGGAGACGCATGTGGACTACAAGCAGGCGGCGGCGTTCGGCAAAGGGATGGCGGCGGCAGGATGGATGGTCATCACCGGGGCAGGCGGTGGAATCATGGCGGCCGGGCACGGTGGGGCGGGGCCGGAACCTTCGTTTGGGTTGGCGATTCGATTGCCTTTTGAGCAGCGGACCAACACGTTCATCGAGAACAATGAGAAGCTGATCAACTTCAAATACTTCTTCACGCGTAAGCTGATGTTTGTGCGGTCGAGCCATGCGATCGCGTTGTTTCCCGGCGGGTTCGGGACGATGGATGAAGGATTTGAAGTGCTCACGCTCGTGCAAACGGGCAAGAGCGTTCCGGTGCCGATTGTATTTATCGATGAACCGGGCGGAGATTATTGGAAGAATTGGCAGCAGTATGTCCAGAAGCAATTGCTTGGCCGGGGGTTGATCGGGAAAGATGATCTAAGGCTGTACAAGATCACCGATAACGTGGAGGAAGCGATTCGCGAAGTGACGCACTTCTATAGCAATTTCCATAGCGTTCGTTACATGCGGGATGACATCATCATTCGACTGCATCGCCCACTGACTGAAGCCCAAATTGCTGAAATCGCGCGAGAGTTTTCGGGAATCAACGTCAAAGGAGAGTTTCGATTCTCCGGGCCGTTACCGGCTGAGAAGGATGAGCCGGCGCTGGCAAAATTGCATCGATTGGTCTTTGCGTTTAACAAGCGGGATCACGGGCGATTTCGGATGTTGATCGATCATTTGAATAATTTGCCGGAGCAGCATGGCTAAAGAACTTGCGATTGTGCTGAACAACGGCAGCTTAAATAGCGCCGTAGTGACGGCGCTAGCGGCGCAAAAGTATCGACCGCTGATGCTTTACGCAGAGATTGCGCCGCAGGCTGGCTCGCGGGCGCGGGCGGCTTACGATCAACAGGTGGCGCACTTCAAACCGTATCGTGAGCACTCGCTGGCGATGTCATTTCTGGCGGCTTTGGGACAGCCTTCACAGCAGCCATTATCGGCGGCGGATCCGAGGCAACCAGCGGCGATCAGCAAGCAGGTGCTCGATCTGCTACCGCTCATCGCCACGGCAGCGCGGTATGCGGTTCACTATCAGGCGGCGGCGATCTTCCTGGGGTTGCGGATTGGGCAACATGCTGATCAGCTTGCACAGGCGACCGAGTACATGCAGATCTGGAATGAACTGGTGCAGCTTCCGTGCGGATTGGCTGAACTGGAAATCACGACGCCGATTTTGGAATTGGATCCCTGGCAAGTGGTGGATATTGGATTCCAGGTTGCAGCGCCATTGGATAAGACGTGGAGCTGCCTGGAGGAAATGAGCGATCCCTGCTGGGCCTGCCGGGGTTGCCGTGGTCGGGAAGCGGCGTTCCAGCAGGCGGGAAAGGCGGATCCGATGCGGGTGATGCGGAAGATTTGAGCCTTAGTTCTCTTCAAGTCTCGACAAGTCTTTACAAGCCGGAGGCGGAGCCTTAAGCGACGCACCGGGTTCTTCGGGGACGCGGCCCGACGATGAACGCGGTGCGTCGCTTGACGCTCCGCCTCCGTCTTGAGGTTTGCAGGATGAGCTACATTTGATCTGGATATTCAATTCCGAGCAAATCCAATCCTTGCGCTAACGCCCGCCGGGTGAGATCACAAAGTGCCAGTCGGCTCGATCGTGTCGGTTCAGCGCTCTGATTCACCGGACAATTTTCAAAGAACGCGTGATACCGCGTCGACAATTCATAGAGATACGCACAGAGATGGTGCGGCTTCAATTCCCGCGCAACCGTATCCAGCATTTCACCAAACCGCAAGATGTGTTTGGCGAGCGAGAATTCGAACGGCGATTCAAGTTGGATCAATGACGGATCTAGCTTCATTCCCAATTCACTAGCGCGGGCTTTGCGAAAGATTCCCTGAACACGCACGTAGGCGTTTTGGAGATACGGGGCCGTGTTGCCATCGAAAGAAAGCATCTGGTTCCAGGAGAATCCGTAGTCGCTCGTGCGGTCTTTGGAGAGGTCTGAGTATTTGACTGCGCCGATGCCGATGGCGCGGGCGATGGATCGCCGTTGGTCTTCGGGCATCTCGGCGCGTTTTTCAGTGACGAGTATGAGTGCCCGATCCTCGGCTTCGTCGAGTAGATCCTTGAGTTTGACGGTTCCCCCGGCGCGGGTTTTAAACGGTCGACCATCTTCACCAAGCATCGTGCCGAAAGGGGCGTA
This sequence comes from Tepidisphaerales bacterium, assembly GCA_038230975.1. GTDB lineage: Bacteria > Planctomycetota > Phycisphaerae > Tepidisphaerales > Tepidisphaeraceae > JANXVV01. The sequence continues at coordinate 12,234 of JBBRMF010000051.1, read as the reverse complement.
TTCAAGCGAAACACCTTCGGCCCAACCGGCTGTTTTCGCGGTCGCAAAGACCTGGGCAAAGTGCTGCTGCTGGCGGGAATCATGCGTGTAGATGATGCGATTCGCGTGAAGTTCACTGACCCGGAAGCGAATGGCGGCCAGATCGGTGGTGCCGTAGAGGTAGCCGCCGTCCGCTTTCTCGATGATGAGAGGGGTCTCAAATCCTTTGACGAATACTGCCACTGCTCCTTGGCTTTCAACGGCGATCCCGGTTTGTTTCAAGTCGGTCACGACACTGGGAAGACGCGTATTGTAGAACGATTCGCCGCGCACCAGTGGTTCTGTTTGAACGGCGGGGTTCGCAAGTTGAACATTCAACCGTTGGTAAATTTCATCGCAGGTTTTAAGCGTGACTTCGCGGGCTCGGAGCCAGGCGAGCTGCTCCTGATGATTGTCGCGATCCTCTGGGTGTTGAATGAATGTGGTGATCAGACGCGGTAACTCTTTGAGAGTCCGCCCGCCATGATGCGAATGATCGATGATCTCCCTGGAGGCCGAATCGTGGTCGAGCGCCCCACCGACAAATTGATAGAGCCGCTCGAGTGTCACCAAATCAAGTGTCAACTTATCCAGGTATGGCTCAAAGATTTCCGTGCCTTTGGGGTCGGCGGCTACAAACTCGCGATGCAGTGCGGCCAATTGGCCAACCACATCAGCCTTCGCTTTCTCATTCTTCGATTCAATTGCTGCCGCCCACTGGTCGATGAGCGCGCTTAGGAATTCGGACTTACCCAAATGATTTGCCAGGGCTCCGTACCACATTGCCAGCACGACTTTACCGAATTGCGTGCCCCAATCCCCGATATGATTCTGACGAATCACGTTGTCGCCCTCGAATTCCAACACTCGGGCGATCGCATCGCCGATGATGGTGCTGCGGAGGTGCCCAACGTGCATCTGCTTGGCGACGTTTGGGCCGGAATAGTCGACGACGACCGTTTGGGGATGCGTTTTCTTCTCGATGCCGAGTCGGGAATCGGCGGCGACAGATCGGATTTGGTGCCCGAGCCATTCGGGAGAAAGTTTGACATTGATAAATCCCGGGCCGGCAATGCTGACTTCGCCGACCATATTACCAAGATCGAGTTTCGCGATAATCGCCTCGGCGACGGCGCGGGGGTTGGTCTTTTGGCCGGTCTTTTCGGTGACGGTCTTGGCCAGCCCCATGGCGGCGTTGGCCTGGTAATCGCCGAATTTTTCGTTCTGAGCGGGACCGACAAGTGGATCGACATCCAATCCATACGCGGCGGTGATGGCGGCTCGAAAGGCATGATCCAGTTGCGAAACGATCGTGGGCATGGGTCCTCGGGAAGCAATTTCAACGGGTTTATGACAATTTTCGCCACGAGGTGCGACGAAAGCCAATCTCCCGCATGCTACAACAGACGAGAGGCGATCTCCACGGTTCGGCCTAAGCGTCCTGAAATTGAACTTAACATGATGTTGTGCGTCTAATCGACGGGCATGAACGTTGGTGTTTGACCCGCATAGATAACGGAAATAATTTTTAGGGGTATAGTAGCTGTCTTGAGCGTCCGCGTGTCCTAAACTTAATGTCGGGGGTTTTTGGCACGATTTCCAGTCCGCTGAAAGGATTCAAATGAAGATGCGCGTGAATCGATGGGTATTAGCACTGGCCGTAGCTGCCGGTTGCGCCGGAATGGGGATGGGCGTATTGCCCTGGGCACCTTGGACGATGTCTCAGGCACATGCCGAGCCGCAAGTTGCATCTGTTGACGAATTAAAAATTGAAGCGATCAAGGCGCTGAAAGCCGGTCAGTTCGGCAAGACCCGCGAATTGCTCGTTAAGGCCGCCACGATCGGCAATGATCCAGCCATCACGCGCTGGGCCGATTGGAGCACCCAGTTCGAGAGCCAACGCGAAGGTTTCGTTTCCGAACGGCATAAGCAATACGAAAAAGCCATCGATGAAGTCCAGAAGCTTCTGAAAGCGCATAAAGATGCGTACGTGATCGACTATGCCCGCTCGGCTTATTTGCTGGCGGACGATAAGGCCGCATTCCGGAAGTTGGATTGGGTTGACGGGATCGTCAAAAAATCGATCGAACTGGCCAAGGAGTATGAAGCCAAGGAGCAATGGCTTAAATGCCTGCGAATCTATTCGGCGCTGGGTTCGCTTGAACCGGCCAGTCCTGAATGGAAAGATAAACTAAAACTGGCAACACGGCGAATTCGCCTCGTGGCGCTCTACACTCCGGACCAACTGAAAAGCTTGCAGGAAGCGGAATCGAAGGACCGTGAAGAGGTCGATACCGTGCTGTTACCCGCCACAAAACCCACGACGAAGACCGCGGCGACAAAACCCGTTGCCAAGGAGGACGCCAACGACAATTTCAAAATTGACTGGCACGAACAGCTCCGTGGCGTGCAGATGCGGATGCTCCGCGATGCGCTGGGCGACGCGCGCTCCGATTATTATCGTGAAGTGCCGTTGCGGAACATGCTCTCCGGTGGATTGAACGGCCTGCGGGCCGTCGCTACGACCGCCGGATTGGAAAAGGCCTTTCCGAATCTGAGCGATGCGGAAAAGAAAAAAACGTTTATCGATAAAATCGATGAGCTGGTGGCCCGAGCAAATGAATCGGTTGGCACGGACGAACAAGCTGATATACGTCGCACGCTTTCGCAGGTGCTGGCTTCGAACAAAGAGACGATCGATTTGCCGGAGGAAGTTCTGGTCAGTGAATTTGCCGATGGAGCATTCGCCGAACTCGATCCGTTTAGCAATATGATCTGGCCGAACGAAGTGGATGAATTTAACAAGGCCACGCAAGGTGAATTCAGCGGTGTCGGCATTCAGATTCAGACCGATGAAGACGGCAGCTTGAAAGTCGTCAGCCCGTTGGAAGACAGCCCGGCCTACAAGGCCGGAGTGAAGGCTGGCGATGTGATTGCCGCCATCAACGGTAAGAATGCCAAAGGCATCAGTACAAATCAGGCAGTGAAGAATATCACTGGCCCGCCGGGAACGATGGTGACGCTCACGATTCGGAGCCAAGACCATACGAGCAAAGATTTGGTTCTGAAGCGCGAGACGATCAAGGTAGCCAGCATTAAAGGCTGGAGTCATCGGCCAGGGGGTGGTTGGGAATACATCATCGATCCTGAGCAGAAGATCGCGTACATCCGGCTGACCAACTTTACAAAAACCACCGGCGAAGAGCTGAATAGAGCGATTGATGAAATCAAAGCGCAAGGTGGAAAAGCCCTGATCCTTGATCTGCGCTACAACCCCGGCGGACTACTTGCGGCAGCAATCGACGTTTGTGAAAAATTCGTCAACAAGGGTGTGATCGTCAGTACGCATGCGGATCGCGATACGCGTAATCCACCGACCGTCGCCCGAGCCAACGGACAGGGCGCTACGGATTTGCCATTGGTCGTGCTGACGAATCAATATTCGGCCAGCGCCAGCGAAATTGTCAGCGGTTGCCTGAAGGACGACAAGCGGGCCTTGATCGTTGGCGAGCGGACGTTCGGCAAGGGCAGTGTTCAGATGCTCTTTCCGCTGACGGATCGCAAGGCTTATCTGAAACTCACGACCAGTCATTACTATTTGCCGTTGGGTAAGTGCATCCATCGGGCAGAAAACTCGACGACCTGGGGTGTCGACCCGGATGTGACGGTAGAGATGACCCCTGAGCAGATGCGAACCGCGATTGATGCCCGTCAAGATCTGGATGTGCTTCATGCGATCAATGAGCAGTTGAATGAGTTGAAGCCAGGCGCGGTCGATACGAAAGAGGACGCTGCAAATGGCGAACCCAAAGCCCCGATTCTGAAACAGCGGAAAGATCCGCTCAGCGTCGATGCCCAGTTGTCAGCAGCCTTGCTGATGCTGAGGTTGGAGTTGAACGGCGCTCAGTTGTAGGCAACGCTTTAGAATAAAATGCCGACTGCCTGGCGGATTCACTTTGTGTGAGTCTGCCAGGCGGCGGTGTTTATGAAGGGGAAATTCGTGGCATGGGCGTCTCGCCCGTGCTCTTTTCTGAAGAAAACGCGGGCGAGACGCCCGTGCCACAAATAAGTTCTCAAGCTTAACGTGGGCCTTACACTCACAGATTTTTCTGCAACCACCAGACAAATCCCGCAAGCATTCCGAGGGGAAGCCCGGCCATCGCGGCGGTCGTGCCCATCAGGGCCCGCGTTGATTGTCTCGGTTGATCGGCGCGATTTGAACTGCAGACCGGGCAGGCATTGGAAATAGGCGCATTCGCCAGCATTGCCAAGACCGCCATGAGGCACACCCGACGCTTAAAATTAGTGATAGACAAGTCCATAAATCACCGGCCAAACTGCGACCACAAAAAACCAGTACATCCCGCATACCTTCAACCGAAGATCAGAGTTTTCGTGGTGCAGGGTGCAAGTTGCCCACGTAAGCGCGGCCAACCCGCCCAGCACATGCAGGGCATGAACTCCGACGAGAGAGTAGAAGATTGCGCCATAAGATCCGGCCACGCCATGCCACGCAAGCATCCGAGCCCATTCTGTACCGTGAACAATCAGGAAGACGCCGCCGAGTATCATTGCGGTGAACAGCAGCGAAAAGCTGCGTCGTTGCCTCCCGACAGAAACGAGCGGTACCGTCGCGAGCAGCGTGAGCGTCGTCGTCAGCGTGACGGGCAGCGGCAGCCGTGGCAGATCAACCGGGGGCCACATTCCAAGGGATCGGCTCCGAATAAGCACGCAAGCAGCGAGCAGGCCTGCAAAAAGCATGGATTCGGCCATGAGCAACAATACCATTGCAAGTACCGCGGATTCGATACGCTTGCCAGCAGCGCACGCCGATCGCGCAGAAGCGGGCCTCAACGACTTAGCTTGAATGAATTCGTTCATCGCCCGCTCCATCCGTTTCTCCAAACGACGTCTGGTAGGACACCGAAAAACAGTGCCAGGACGCAGAGCAGTGCCGCAACCATGAGCGCCACGAGTAGCCAGGGTTCAAACTTCATGTGCATGAAATATCGCATGACGATCGCGATTTTGACGGCGGCAACACCGAAGATCAACGTGCCTCCGACCGCCGCATTCGGGATACGTCCAAGGAGAAGGCTAACACCGAGAAGAACCAAAAGTATGACCCAAATCGCAACGTAGTTGGGATGCACTGGATCTACGTGTTCTGGATTGGATGTACCGAGCGATTGTTGTTGTGCGTGCATGGATGAACCTCTTTTTCTGAATCAGTGAGTCGTGACGTACATCAGTGGGAACAGGATGATCCAGACGACGTCCACAAAGTGCCAATACAGCCCGATCGGGGCTACTCGACGCAATACGCAATCGTGACGAAGTCCCAGTGTTGCATACAGCATCAGGACCAAACCGCCGACGATATGCAGCGCGTGTAGGCCGGTCATGGCGAAGTAGAAAGACCAGAAAACACTCACCTTTGGGGTATGACCGCCGGCAATTTCGTGCGAATATTCAAAGGCCTTCAGGCACAGGAATAGCAGCCCGAGCCCCGCCGTGAGCAGGAGAAATCGGCGAGTCCGCGCCCGCTCTTTCGCTTCAGCAGCCTCGTGAGCGAGTACCATTGTCAGACTGCTGGTCAAAAGTACGACGGTATTGATCGTGCCAATCGAAAGTAACGTATGTGCCGATTCGTGAAGCCATTCGTGATGCCACATTCGCATCATCACGTAAGTGGCGATCAATCCACCGAAGGTGCCCACTTCCGAGGCCAGGAAGATCCACATTCCCAGACGCGTGGCAGGAATGACCGGTATACGGCGGGGTGATCGGGAGACAGAAGCCGACAGAGGATGAAGATGGGTCAAGCTACTCATGATGTTACTGAGTCCATTTGGTCAACTCGCAAGCGAGCGATGTCTACATTTTGGATGACTCGACGCGTAAACCTACTTCCGGGCAATGCCAGCTGTTTCCTCGGGAAGCCACTGCGGAATAAAATCCTCAGCCGCACCGGGTTTACTATATTCGTAAGGGCCTCGATAGCATTCCGGAAGTACCTCGAAGTTCCCATGCCCGGGGGGTGAGGGTGCGAGCCATTCCATGGTTGACGCCCTCCAGGGGTTGCGGTCGGTCATTCTTTTGCCGAACAGACCGCAGAAAACATTGATGATGAACGGAATCTGGTAGATCCACAGTCCGTACAATCCATAGGTGGCAATCACGTGCAGTGTGCCCATATCCTTCAGGTAGCCAAACGAACGCGGATCGAATACGCGGCGTTGGTGACCGGCGATACCCATCAGCAGCATCGGGATAAAGGTCATATTAAAAAAGACCGTGGTTCCCCAGAAGTGAATCTTGCCGAGGGTTTCATTCAATTTACGGCCGAACATTTTGGGCCACCAGTAATAGAGCCCACAGAACATTCCGTAGAAGACAGCAGGAAAGAGGGTGTAGTGGAAGTGACCCACGACGTAGTAGGTATCGTGTACATAGATATCTGACGCAGCCGAACCGTTATGAATACCAGTCGTCCCACCGATCAGAAACTCCGCCAGCATACCCACCGCCCAGAGCATGGGTGTCGGGAAAGTGAGCGCGGCACCCCAGAGCGTTGCAATCATCGAAAAAATCACAATTGAAAAGGGGACACTGATGATAATCGTTGTGATGGAGAACGGTGCGGCCAGTCTCGGATCCATGCCACTTACGAATTGATGGTGAGCCCAGACCACAATACTGAGCAAGCCGGCGGCAATCGTTGAGAAGACGATGGGCTTATAGCCGAATAAGTGCTTCCGACTGAAGACCGGGATGACTTCGCCGATGATCCCGAGGGTCGGCAGAAGAACAACATAGACTTCCGGGTGGCCGAAGAACCAAAACAAGTGTTGATAGAGTAATGGATCTCCACCTTTTTCAGGCATGTAGACACCGGTCTGAAACAGGATGTCACAAAGCATCAATACCGCACCGGCAATGAGCGGTCCGACCGACATCATGAACAAACCAGTAGCTGTCATCTGCATCCAAACAAAGACTGGCAGGTCGAACAGTTTCATCCCGGGGGCCCGCATGTTGAGCGGCGTGGTAATGTAGTTGATGCCACCCATGAGGATCGAAACAAACTCCAATGCAACGGCAAGGATCCAGAATACCTGCCCCCAGTGGTTGCTACTGATCACCTGCACCGACAGAGTTGGGTAAGAGGTCCACCCACCCGCGGCGGCACCGCCCGGGACAAAAAATGAGGCGAGCAGCACGATCGTTGAAACCAGGAATGTCCAGTACGAAAGCATATTGAGGCGCGGGAATGCCATGTCGTCGGCACCGATCATCAGTGGGATGAGGAAGTTGCCAAATGCCCCGATGAGAATCGGCATCGCGACCCAGAAGATCATGATCGTGCCGTGCATCGTCGAAATCGCGTTATACTGGCGGGCATTCACAATGGGGTGAAAGAGCATCTTCGTGCCAGGAAACGCCAACTGATGGCGAATCACATACGCTAAAAATCCGCCTGCCATCGCCATAAACAGACCGGTGAATAGATACTGCATGGCGATCACTTTATGATCGCAGGAAAAGACGTACTTACCGATGAAGCCGGTCGGCGCGGCATGCCCATGTTCGGACGGCTCGAGTTCATTTAGTTCGCCCAGAAGTTCAGGTTGTAAAGTCGTGGTACTCAAAGAAGCCTCGTGTTTGGTTGAGTGATAGCCTATTTGTTTTGGTCGCAGTTGATCGCAGGCTACTTATTTCTTCAGCCACTGGTCGTAGTCGCTCTGTGTCTGTACAACAAGCGTGGCACCCATGACGGTATGACCGTTACCGCATATTTGTGAGCAGCCGATGCCGTATTTCCCGACTTTCTCTGCCTTGAACCAACCTGGAATCATGCGACCAGGGACGGCGTCCTGTTTCAGCCGCAGGTTTGGAATCCATAAACTGTGAATCACATCGCGCGATTCGAGTTCAAAACGGACTACCTTGCCAACTGGCACATGCAACTCACCGTTCGTAATCACGTCGTCGGGTGAGTTGAATTGGCCATCGGGCCCGGCATGCCGGAACATCCACGCGAACTGCCGCGCCTCGATGCGCACCTGTACGTCGGGTGTTGGCATTTCGAGCTTGATGTGGTGCCAGACCGCTTCACCGCGAGCGTCAATGGCAAAGTCACAGATGAGTACTAACAAGGCCGGGACGATCACCCAACTGGCAGCCTTCAGGCCGCGACCGGTGGCGTACGCGGCGGGAACGCCCTCTTTACGTCGAAAGCGAAAGATGAAGTAGAACACCAAGCCCTCGGCCAACAGGAACCATACGCCTACCACGTAGTAGATCAGCCACATTAAGCTGTCCATTTCGCGGCCGTAGCTCGAAATACTTTCCGGGAGCCAACTAAATAAATGCATTATGGTACCTCTTGCAATTTCGTCGAAAGGCGGGCGGTGGGCTGCGTTGCGGGCTGTGCGATGACGGTGGATTTTAGAATCTCTGGTTCAACACCATCGGGCACCGCCAATGCCTGAACGAAGTGGACGAGCCGCCAGATGTCCGCGTTGTTGAGCGTATTGAATGCGGGCATGGGTGTGCCGGGAATACCCGCATAGATTCGGGTGTAGATGTCCATTCCGCGGCCACCGCCTTTAAACACACCGGATCGCAGATTGCGCGACGCGATCGGCAGGCCTTCGTCGGTCCGCCATTCAGGATTCTGCATTCCTTTTCCATCGGTACCGTGACAGACCGCGCAGGTCTGCGTAAACATCGCTCGCGCTTGAATCACGTCGGCCGCTGTAAATGCCGGCTCCGCACCCGGCTGAACCGGATCTTCGGGCTTAAGCCGATCGTCTGTAGATTTGTTCAGTTTCTTTTCAAGCACATCCGGCTTCAGCTTGCTTTTGCTGTACAGCTTGATTCGAAGTGATTCTTTGAGGGAATCGTGACTGACGGACATGACATAGTCTGCAAGCGAGGCCAGTTCCGGTTCTGTGAGGTGAAGCCAGCCGGGCATTGAAGTTCCAGGCATTCCATGGCGAATTGTGCGAATCACATCGTCGCGGAAGGGAACTCCGTTGCCGGAGGTTACAATCCGATACTTTCCGACGTGGAAGTCGCGCGGCTTGGGGTCAAGTACATTTGCGGCAATGCCATTGCCATCCGCCTTGTTGCCGTGGCAGACGGAACAGTTCTGTTGAAAGAGTTGCGCTCCTCCGGCAATAGACGTTTGCGTGGTCGACATTCCCTGCGGCAGGGCTGCGTTCGACCATGGGTGGCGCGTATCTCGATATAGGGACAGGACAAGTCCTACTCCGATCACGATAGAGAGGCCATAGCCTAACCAGGCGACCCCGTTCCCGGTTAGCTTGACTGCATTGTTAGTCTTATCCGCCATAGTGTTTCATCCGTCTAACTCACGTCAAGTGTTGAAAAAGTGGACCTCGAATGCCACAAGCTCGAACTTCTCACTGCTCTTGATATTGACTCGGTAAAAAATACGGTTGATCGTTGAGTTTGGTATTGGATTCGGCCCTTAATTTTAGTTACGTCGGAGACTTATCGAGATAGGTGATTCTCGTAGAATCGAGCAGGGAGAGGGGCCATGGTCGGAGAAGCCGGGTATTTCGGAATGATCGAATGGAAGAATATCTTTAACAAAATGGTCAATTAAATCCGATTTGCAGTGCAATTCCATTCTGCATCAGGGTATTGTGCGGATGAGGTTCTAACTTGCCGCGTTTGGTCACAAAATTCTTTGAGGTATCACTTATGCCGATTCCACATTTTCGTCTGACATTACTTCTTGCTCCGCTCATGGCGGTGGCTTCCTGCGAACATCATCAGGAGCCGGCCGCCATGCATCCATCCGTCGCCACGATGGGACAGCACTGGATGCAGGGCAAGCGTTTGGAGAAAGTGATGGGTCAGATCGCCGGGCTGCGTGGAGCATTCCCCAAGGGACTTCCTGAAGATGCCGAGTCACCCGAAGGCCAGGCCTCGCGGCGGGCGCTGGCAGAGATGGCTTCGGTGGCGAATGCATTGGCGGAGGCTGCGAACACCATCCCTGGCACGGTGGAGAATAAACCGATGAGCGCTGCGGATCGCCGTGGATTCAATGCCGAGGCTCAGACGTTGCATGATCAGGCCACCGCACTCCGCAATGCCGCGCGCTCGAATCAGATCGAACCCTTGCAGGGAATGCTGGATGGCATCAATTCTACCTGTATCGCTTGCCATAGCCGATATCGCGATATTTCCGGTGATTTAAGCACTCACAAGGCATCCATACCAAAACGGGATAGCGACTTGACCGTCCTGGTGACGAGCAGGCCTTGATCGAAAGTCTTTGATAGATACTACAATCGAACGAGACACGCGCAGACTAACAGGAGTTCTGAATGTCTTCAGCAATTTGGTATCGCCTGATCGGGGCTTCGGTAATACCGGTCGTCGTGATCTCGGCGACCGGGCTACTGTGCCTCGCCTTCTATAACCGACTTGCAATGATTGTTTCCCGCCTTCGTCTTTTTCAGCGGGAACGCCTCCAACAGCAGGAATTACGGGACCAGTCCATCGGAATGAAGGACACCTCCAACGCTGTGCGTCACGAGCGACTGATTGATCTCTTGGGACAACAGACGCAGAACGTAATGAAGCGAGCGAAGCTCATCCGAAGTACGCTCTTACTCTGCCTGATGGCTATCAGTTCGCTGTTAGTCTGTTCGATTTTCTGCGGCTTGACAGTTATTTGGGACCCGGCCATTTACATGGCGGTCTTTACATTTGTGGCTGGATTACTGTTGCTATTAGGCGGCGTGTTATGTGCGATTGTCGAGATGCGCATGAGTCTCGAACCGATAGAGTTAGAGAGTGAGATCGTTGCAATGCTCGCGCCTTGATTGTCTTTATATTCGTTGTCTGAGCGACCAGTCCATGTTTTTGAATGAAAACCTGGGCTGGTCGCCTAACCTACTGGGACCGCTGGGTGATTCACTCAAATATGAGCGGCCGATTCGCGGAAGTCTACTACCCCGGCTTTGCTACCTTTGCATTGGCACCCGACGTGCTTTGCAGGTTCGTGGGCAACCGACATCACCGGACAGCGAGCCATGCGAATGACGGAGTCTGCCGTGCTCCCGAGCAGAAAATGGGAGATTCGCCCTCTTCCGTGGGTGCCCATGACGATAAGGTGCGCCCCCCAGGTTTCCGCGGCCGACACGATTTGAGGGGCCGCCTCTCCATCGGCAAGCATCTCTGAAACTTCAATATCGGCCGGAATCAGAGCGCGGGCCTGTTTCAATAGTTCTTCACCCGTCTCGCGAAGGCCGGAAATGAGATCTTCCACCGGCGTTGCCAGTTCAAGGGCGTAGCCAGGATCTACCCGGTACGTATGGATCAAGGCGATCTTGGCACCGGTGGTTCGAGCCATTTCCCCGGCCAGTTGGGCCGCCCACTGCGCCTGTTGACTGTCGTCTACCGCGACCAGGATTTTGCGAAACAGGGTTTCCTGGGTTTTGTTCGCACAGATGTTTCCTTCGGCGGTCGTATTTGATTTGCACATGATGTATTCCTCTTTCAGAGCTTCATGGGAACAGCTAAATCTTATGGATGATCGAGGGATTTATCTATTGGAATGAGGTGTATTTTGCACTAGCAGTTCCACTGACGTGAGTAAGACTTTCACGGAGGCGGATTTCTTGCGGCATGGGCGTCTCGCCTGTGCTTTGTGTCCTAAGAAAATGCGGGCGAGTTTGTAGGGTGGGTGTACTGACGCACCGTTTGAATCTCGCCGCAAAATCAACGGTGGGTGAGTGCACCCACCCTACATGAGTCAAACGAAAGATGGATAAGTTATTGATACGCTCGGGATTAGAACAGACGGCGGAACTCCAAACCATTGATGCGCGTTTCTTGCCGAGGAGTTACTTGCATGGGGTCCTGAGTAACTCTCCGGCGTTTCGGAATCGGTGAGTCCGCTTTCCCCCTGCGATGGGCAGATCGTTTGGGTTTTGTTTTCATGGTTCTGTCTCTCCTGACTGTACACAGTTAGCAGGAAAGTAGAGCCAGTTGCGGGAGAATACTATGGGCGATTGAACTGATTTAAGTATCGGTGAAAATCGGCCTTGCACTGCTCAAATTCTTATCTTGGAACACTTTTAAGGTTGATCCTCCCCATGCCCCACGGGCGCGCTTCGGTTCCTCATCGCGGGTAACATCCCGCAGAAAAGGAATCTCACATGGCTCAAACAT
>JBBRMF010000050.1:0-25129 GCA_038230975.1 Tepidisphaerales bacterium | reverse complement strand
GGCGGCCACGCGACGAATCGGCTGTTCAGAAACGTCGGCTGCGGTCATTCGAGGCCGGAGTGTTTCGGTAGCCAAAAGTGCGGTGCCGGCAATACCACTTTTTACAAACTGACGACGGGTGTAGGAATTTTTCATAGCGATGCTCCTATTGGAAAGAAATGGTGGCATGGGCGGCTCGTCCGTGATTTCTTCGAATGTAATCGCGGGCGAGACGCCCACGCCACCGGCACGGTTATTTCGTCGATCCGAGTATTCTTAGCGCCTCGGTGTGCGCTTTTTTCGCGATCGCCGCATAGTCGCTTTGTTCCTCGGCGCCTTGCAGTTGCCAGACGGCGTCGTCTTGCAACCGCTCTCCAGTTTTCAGTGTGACGAGCGGGCTCAATAACTCCATCTCGGTATACTTGGCAAAATTGATCGGTGATGTGTAAAGCTCCGCTTGAAGTCCATCGTCTGGATATTTCGCTTTCGTCTGAAGTTTATGTGATTGCACGAACAGTACAAGCGATTCCGGGTGGCGACCGCCAAACAGGGACGCGACCCATCCGTTCTGCTCCAAAGCCGCAACACCGATCTTGAGCCCTTGTTTTGGATCGCGTCCGAGTGTCGCGAAACCTGCTCCCGTTTTCATCAAGTCAGAACGGGTTCCAAAATCCGAATACTTTCCGTCGACGGAGGGGAGAAATGACTGTATTGGATCATTGGCCTGGCACACAGTCCAGAGTGTCATGTCGACAGGGTCGCCCTCCGTTTTTTCAATCCATTGACGAACATGAACGATTGGTTTTTCAGGATCAAGTGTAAATTCGCGAACGGCGTGCGCGCCAAATCGTTTGTCGTGCGGCAATGTCAAACGCACACCGCCGGCGATGGGTTCGGCAATGCTGGCACCGGCATCCCAGGGCCAGGGAGGCGGCCATCCATCGTGGCCCGTGTATTTTTTGAACAGATCTTTCTGCTGCGTCGGCCACATTTTTTCCCCGCCGATGTTGTGCCAGATTCCGTCGTCAGCAGGAAAAGTTTTGCCCGCGAGCGCAGGATCTTCCCAAAGTAAGTTTCTTCCACCGGCTTCCGAAAAATGCATGACGCGCGACACGGCGGGGACGAGGATGAGTTCACATCTTTCGTTCCGCAATCGCCAGGCGTCCGGCCACCCCTTGTATGCGATGCGATCGATCGTCAAAATCTGCCCAGTATGAAGTACTCGATCCGAAGGTAATTCAGCACTATGGCAGCAGCCGAAAGAGATCACTGTTAGAATCAATAAAAAAGGCGCGCCAAGATTTCGCATCGTCACAGTATACTAAGGAATGTTGACTCGTCGAACAGAACGGAGAGAGTCGTGAGAAGAAGATCTCGATGGTCTCAAAAACCGGTGAATGGCACACGCCAAGTCAACGGTTTCACGCTGGTTGAACTCCTCGTCGTCATCGGAATCATCGCCTTGCTCATCTCCATTCTGCTACCAGCGCTGTCCCGCGCGAAGGAGAATGCCAATCGGGTGGCCTGTGCCAGCAATCTCCGCCAGCTAGGCATCGCGTTCATGATGTACACCAATGAAAACAAGGGATGGTTTCCGTTCCATGCGGCCATCGGTGAGTTCGATAAATTCGGGAACCCCTGGCAGGCTGAAGACTGGATCTGGTGGCATGCCGCCCAGAAACCGGCTGATTCGGCGATCTGTAGCTATCTTGGCGGGTATCAACTGAAGGTACTTCGTTGCCCATCGGACGATGTTCCTTACCACACGCGGAAGATCACCCCCGACGCATACATCTACAGCTATACGATGAACATGATGATGACCAGCGACCCGAAAGCGGGGATGAAAAATGTCAAGATCACTGGCGTTCGTCGGGCGGCCGAAAAGATACTTCTCATCGAAGAAGATGAACGCTCGCTGGATGACGGCAACTTCAATCCATTCCTGATCGGGTCGACGGTAGAGAATTTTCTATCTGTCCGGCACGACCGCCAAAAGCAATCACTGGATTCCAGGGGAAATATCTGCTTTGCAGATGGGCATGTCGACTATGTGACTCGTCGGATATCGCAGGATCCGAAGTATTTTGATCCGACGAAGTAGTTGTTCGTGATCGTGCCTTGTTGCTTCGTCTCCCGGTACGGGGAGAGGGGACAATACGAAGAATCTTTCGGTTTATCGGGGTTGTGAGGTGGGCGAAGCTGCGCTTAAATAGCTTGCGTCCAGATCATCTTTTTTCCCCTGGTCGTCTTCGCTGTTCGGTCCGATGCTATAGAGTAAGTAGCCTTTTTCCGTGCGTGAATAGATCAGGGGCTTATCGGTAAATAAATCGATCGGAACGACGGCAAGGTAGGCCGGGGAAAGCTCGGTAAGAGTTGCGGGATAAACGCCGTGGTCAGACTTGAACGCAGCCAGGATTGATGCGATTTGGGTGAGGCGGCTCTCCATTTGTGCGGACACTTCTTTTTGCAGTACTTGTAGCAAAGCCGGGGCGAAAAGCTGCTCGGGCCATTTGGGACTGGTAAGATCCCACATTGACAGTGACGCGGTGTGCCCGAGTTGGATCTGTTCTTGTGAGGCTTTCAGGGCGGCCAGGCGTTTAGAATAGGTCGGCTCGCGTAAAGCGGCCAGGGCACCGTCTTCATAATGATTAACTCGACGCATAGCCGCTTCGTAGGGGATAGGCACGAAGCGTAAGAGGGCGGGCATGCCGGAAATACCTTGATCGGTGAAGGCGTTGATCAATTGACCTGCGCGCACGGGCCCTTGTTTGGCAAGCGTCTGGAGCGTGTCCAGCGCGAATACCCTTTCACCCTGGTCGACGGCAACCGCAAACGAAGGCAGATCCCCGATTGCAGCCAGCTCAACGGCCATGGCGCGCGCTTGTTCGCGATTGAGCTTTCCGCTGGTAAGTCCCACGCGTGTAAACGCACAAGTGGACCGGTCTATGGCGACGGCGACCATTCGCTCGATGAGAGTGGGCCTTTGCGCCAGAAGGTGCGCCAGCCGATGTGATGTCATTAAATCTTCTCGGAATCCGGCCACATCGTCACCACTCAAACGAATCAGGGCGCGTTCGTTGAGGGCGCTGCCAAGTTGTTTGATGCGACTGAGATGGGGAAGCAGGATCTCGATCATCGTTTCATAGCGATATCCGGCGTAAAACGGGATAAAGAACCGAGGTCGCTTAGAGGCCTCCGTTGCGAATGCGAGCGACTTCGTGCTGTCTTTGATCCATCGCGCGGTGAGTTCGTCCACTTTTATTGGCCAAGGTTGTGGATGGTTTAGATCATTCGATTCGAGCGGGGTCAACTCAGGATGCTGTTTGCAGTAGTCCTTATACAAAACGAAATAGTCGCCCTGCGATGGAAAGGGCGGCATGCCAAGAAGTTCGGTGATCCCGTTGAGTGGTTGCCTGGGTGTCAGGGCTTGCGGCCCTAAAGCTTGCAGAAGTGGAATGGCGGCGTTGTTTTCGGGGGTGACACCGTCACCGAATCGGACGTCGACGGCGCGCAGGTAGTCGATCGATCCATCCGGTTGGAGGGGAGCGACAATGCGTGTGGTATCGTATCCGGGATGAATTTTCCGTCGCATTTGAACTAAGGCCATGTCGGCGGCGATCAGCACGAGTGCAAACGAGCCGAGATAGATCGCAACGCGCCAAACGCGTCGTCGGGGCAAATGTAGCTTCATGGGTTCTCCAGGGAATGCGTTAGTTGAAAGCGATGATCCGCCCAGACAAAGACCTGCGGGATATCATCGGGCTTTGAAGGGTGTGCCGCGACATTCACAAATAGGGGGGAGGAAATTGTAACGCGCGGTTCGAGGTATAAAAGACAGGTGATCACACAGGCTGCGAATGCGCCAAGGCTTATCGAACCCACGAGCCATCGATCGTTTGAATGAACGGTGCCAAGGTGTTGTTCAATGCGCTCGATGACTTCGGCCGGAAGCGGGCGTGGGCGCATGAGCGAAAGTTCTTGCTCGATACTTTTGAATGGATCAGTCACACGTCACCTCTGCGGCCAATAGCGTTTCCAGGCGAGCGATCGCGTAGCGATATCGCGATGCTGCGGTATTTGGGGGGAATATCGAGGGCTTCTGCGATTTGGGAAAATGTCAGACCGCCCCAGATTTTCATCACAACGACTTCTCGCTGATCTCCTGCAAGCCGTTGGATCGCTGCTTCAATTGACGCCTGCCGTTCCAATCGCTCGATGGCCGGCTCGAATGCGGAAGGGATGAACGGTTGGGCGTGAAGTTCGCGGTGATCTCGTCGACGGCCGGCGCGTGTAAGATCCATGGCGGCGGTGCGGACGCAGGCATAGAGATAAGCCACTTCGTCGCGCGCTTTGGCCCGGTTCTTCCAGAAATTCAGAAATCCGTTTTGCATTGCATCCTCTGCATCTGCTGGCGATGCGGTCCACTGCCTAGTGAACAAGACCAGCGAGGCCCCGTGCCGCGCCAACCATCGCCGCCATCGCAATGCTTCGTCATCCAAATGAGTATCCTCGTACCGTAAAAGACGGAATCCGCACGTACATTTGTCTAAGAATTCTAGATGCGTCGTTTTCTTGCCATCAAAATTGGGTTGTCGCAGGGGTGCATCCGAGCCTGTTTGAACGGATCGCCCAACAATCTTTCCAGATAAATTCAATGCAAACGTTATTTAAATCAGGTCCGCTTTTTGCCTGTTGAAAGCCTCCGCGTGATCCCTATTCTGTATCAAACCGCGTTTTTGCGCAAGGCGCACAAGCAAACAAAAGGTCATCATGGATGTTTTTGCGAAGTTGGGCATCAATGGGGCTGGGCACGCTGATTCTCAAAAAGAGCAGCTTCAGCAATTGCAGCGCGTCAGCCTGCGCCTGGTTTCCGATGGGTTGATCAGCACGAGCGAACAGGCGGAGGATCTGCAGGAGATCGCCAGCGGTTTACTCGGAAGTTATCGAGAGATGGCTCGCACGCTTCGCGACCACCGCTGCCCGGTCGATGGACGAATCGAATCATTTCTCACCGACCATTTTGCGGATCTTAACCTCGATTGGCGACCGCGCTTGCCGGATTACACGTTTGTTCTGGACCGACACGGTGTCGCGCGCGAACTCTCTTTGCCGGCGGCCGGTAACGAGTTTAGTAATTCTCTTCTGCATTCTTACCGGGTGCGGAATGGTGTCTTGCACAATCCGCGCAACGATCGGCGAACAACCGTTGGCACCTTCCACGTAGCCGAAGAAGGGCTGGCGATTCCCAGTGACAAGAAGGCCGTGCCGAAACGGGTCTTTGCGGAACTTTTCCGTCGCGCGCTGATCGCTCCGCCAGAGTTTCTGCAGTTGCCGTTTACAAGCGGTGGAAGTGAACCGGCCCGGACGTTTGTTTCGCTTTTGCTGAGGCCGACGGTTTGCCCGGAAGTGCCGGGAGTTGGATTGCAGAAGTCGATGGAAGTTCGGTTTTTTGCACCGGGCAGCCTGGTGAGCAATCTGGATTTTGTCGAATCCATCTTTGGCAACGCCGGTGATCCATTCCTTCCGCAAAACGATGCAGGTTTGGATCCAGAACACTGGACCGGTCACACGGGGTGTGTGATCCTCGCACCGCATCTTGTGGAAGTGACAAAAAAAGAGCTTGGACTGCCGCATTACGACAGCGCTTCCGCGCGTCAACGCCGTGACGGCATGTGCTGGAAAACGGCTCAGGAAAAATACAATGATGGGTCACCCTTCAAGCTCACTTGCCGTACCGAGGCGGGCGTCATCGTCACCTTGCTGGCCGACAATTATTACGGCTACTGCAAGAAGGAAGTAAAAACGCAGATCAGCTACGCAGCGAACCTGTACGGAAACGTTGAAGAAGAGCATTCCGGTGGGGCGATCGCGTACCCGAGCTACAGTTTTGGCAATGAATATCAGTCAGACAGCCGTAAAGTGAACGGGCGCACTTTCATTGATGTAGTTCGGGATTACGGGCACACGATGCATATTCAGCCGGAGGGATATGGTATCGATCGTGAATGGCCGAACCTGATCTATATTCCCGATCAGGCCCGTGCCAGCGTGCCTCGGCAGGAAGTCTGGTGGACCCACCAAGGCCGGGAACACGCGATCCCACTCGTCCCCGGCAAGATCTATATGACGCCCTCGGGATTCAAAATCCGAATCGAGAAGCATCAAGGTGCGCCGAGCTGGCGCATCGTCGGAACTTCCGGCGAAGGCACGTTCTGTCACAAACCCTGCACCGTAAGCGGGGGAGGCAAGAGCGAAATCAGCAAGTCGCTAACCGATTACATGCTCTATGGACCGGTCTTTGTGGCGGATGTAAAAAAAGACTTCCAGTTGATCGACGAGATTTTCAGCAAGGATTACTCCACGCGATGGCGTCCGACCGCCAAGGAAAGGCCCGACTATTCCGGGCGCGCCAGCCGGCCGATTCTCAGCCCCCAACGATCGCTTGGAAGCGTCATCAAACTTCTCACGCCCAGCAGCGAATACACGGATGAATACAACGAATGGCTAAAGTCCATTCCCAATTTCATCTACCCGATCGTCTTCATCATCAAGCGATTTCACAAACCTGAGTGGGCCGGCGATTGGAGGGCGCATTTCGGCGTCGACATGGTCAACGGATTGCCCGGAAATGAATTGAAGATTGCCGATCGCAAGCTGGTGGGAACCTATCTGCGCGTCGGTTTTTCCGGGCCGAACGCGTGGCGAACGTTCAAAGTACGCCAAGACTTTTTTCCGGCTGCGAAAATTCAGACGGAAGACGATATCAGCGCATCCGTCGTGGTGCCGGATAAGAATCTGGCCCACTTGAATTCCGGTTATCAAGCACACAGCTTTAAGTTTGCAACGAACTGTGAGTTCCGTTTATTCCAACGGCCGGATGAAGCGATCCATCGTGGTTTTGATCATCAGACCGAGGCGGACCTGGCGAGGCAGGACAACTTCATTTCCAATTTCGAGCCGCTGAAGACCGATGTCGTGCGTCGCATTGTCGAGCGCGCCGCGGACTTTGACGCGTATACGCATTCGATGCAGGAGATGTTAAAGGCTGCCGTGAAGGAGAATTCGCCCAATGTCGTGGCGTCTGATCACCCGCGCATGGTCGATGGCAAGCCGAGTAAAAATCCCCGCTACCTGCAAATAAGGCCCGATTTAATTAATCCGATGAGTCTTTACGTAGCCGAGCGTGGCGCTCGATTTTCGCGGGTCGTACCGTCGGATCAACCGCTATACATGCCGGTGAATGCCGTGCTGATTGGACGGCGAAACAATCCTGCGGAGCCGAGCGCTCACATTCGCGGATTGGCGGTATACAACCCAATTCATTTCCAGGAACTCCCCGAATTATTCATGGATTTTATTTGCTCACTCACCGGCAAGAGTCCCTCCACGACCGGAGCCGGAAGCGAAGGCGCGCTGACCAAGAGTCCGTTCAATGCCCTAAGCCCGACGATTGATCTGAACAATGCACTGGTCAGTTATATCCTCAGCGGTTTGGCTGGGTTCTCAACCTCGGCTGGACATGTTGGTCCGAACATTCGCGTCGATCACGACATCAGCTTGTTAGTTCCGGAAATCTGGTGCCGCCTGACCCCGCAGGAGCAGGATCCAAACTTCATGATCCGCGAGCGCTACCTGGAGCCGATCAAAGATTTCCATCATCACGGTGAATTGATTCTTGCAAGTCGACTTGGATATCGCATTACCGAACGATTCGTTCGCTCGTTCTTTGGTCGTGTGTTCGACAACCCGTCCAAAGTGTTTGACGAAGCGATTCTCATGCCTGAAACGCAAGATAGAGATGCGTTTGCGGATGGGGTGAAAAATATCACGGAGGCCCAACAAAAAGTGGCCGCAACGTATCTTGAAAGTGATTCGGTTCGCGAGGCTTGCCCGCCGCTTCGCGCCCTGCTCCACATCATGGCGAACGGTTCCTACGAAGGAAAGGCCGCGCATGATCCTGAAATACGAGCGATGTTCACGCGAGAATCGTTACTGGCCAGCGACTGGTATCGCGCCCGACTCCATGCCAAGCAGCAGACCGACATTGCGCTTTGGAAGCGCCATGTCGCCTACCTGGATTCATTCCTTGCGCGACCGACGCATCAGGCCGAAGCGCAACGCCTGAAGGTCGCTGATCGCCGCCAACGTGCGATGGTGGAGCTTGTGCGGGTAAGCGCCAGTGAATATTTAGTTGACCTGGAAGGTACGCTCGGTGCCGATCCGGCGATATTTACGCACAGAACTTAATTCCGCCGCGCATGACCCGGCTTGACTACGCGTTCCGCTTCACCTTCCGAATCGCGGAAGCAAGCCGTTCGATTCCCTGGTGGATGTGCTCAAGAGTGGCAGTCCCGAAACTAAGTCGAATGGTGTTTCGCGGGATGCGACGGGTGGGATCAGGCCCGTAGCAATAGGAGCCCGGAACATAAAGAACACCTTCACGGATCGCCTGTTCAAACAGTGGGCCGGTGCGCGTCGTGTCAATGTAATCCGGAAGAGTGAGCCAGACATACAACCCGCCGCGCGGATGGGTCCAGTGGGTCTGCCCGGGCAGAAAATCTCCCAGGTGTTGATCCAGCGCGGCCAGCATGCACTTGGCTTTATCGTGATAACGACGGCGCAGAACTTGAACATGCCGATCGTACAGGCCGCTGGTCATCGCCCGGTAAACCAGATGCTGACTCATGTTGGCTGTGCCGAAATCAAGATTGTCCTTCAGGAGTCCGATCTTCTCGATGAGCGCGCGCGGCAGCAGCCCGTAGCCGACTTTAAAGCCCGGCGCAAACGGTTTGCTAAACGTCTGAAGTAACGCGACCTGACGGCACTCTTCTGGCGTTTCGGATTCAAAGCGCCGAATAGAATGAGGGGCTTCACCTTCAAAGGTCAATTCGCGGTAGGCGGCATCTTCGAGCAGAAGAATACGGTGCGTATCGCTGTATTTTCGAACGATCTGAAGAATCGCCGGCCGGCGCTCTTCGGATAAAGTGGTGCCCGTGGGGTTATCGTGATAATCGACGATGTACACGATTTTGACGCGGTGCAGTTGGCCGGCGCGCTGTAGGTCCGCGAGAACCTTTTCCAGCTTCTCCGGGATCATGCCGTCTTCATCCATGCCGACACATCGCACGTCCGCGCCTGCCGTGAGAAGAACCCCGGTGTAGACGAAATAGCTTGGCCATCCGGTAATGACAATGTCGCCGGGGTCTACCAAAGCGTCTGTCAGCAACGCCAATAATTGCTGACTACCATTCGTGATCGCTATCTGGTCTGGAGAAGCGCCAAATTCTTCGACCGTTTGACCGTCGAGCTTCGCCAGATGTTGGAGCAGGCTTTGTCGCAGTCCTGGCAGGCCGAGCGTGGTTCCGTAGTTCAATCGAGCACGGCCGACAGCGTCATCGGTCAGCAGCTCTTTCATTAATTCCCGCGTTTCGGCGCTCGGAAGCGTTTCATAATCCACCAGACCTGCCGCCAGGGAAATGATGTGGGGATTCGCGAACGCGGTGGCAATTAGAAACCCAATCGGTTGATCCGCAGTTCGTGTTGTGCGATCGGAAAGATTAAATGGAATCACGGAGTGATCCTCGGCGGCCATAGAAAGTCCTCCAGTAGTTCAGCGAATTCTACACGCGAGGCAATACAAACAAACGTCCGGCTCGACGATAGCGCAAATTAAAATTAAAAAACGGTCGCCCTTGTTCTGAAGGGCGACCGCTCCGTTGATTCCTACATATCTCGCCTACTATCGCGCTCGGGTCGGGACGGGATTGCCACTGTCCAACTTGTCGGTGACGTCGGAAAGAACTTTGCCGTCCTCATTCAAGGTCAGGTAACGTGTACCCTCTCGACTGGCGACTTCCACGGTATAAATTTTACCGTCGCGACGTGTGGCCATGTCGACGTGCGGAATTCGTCCGTGGGGAGCCTCGCGGTCAACGGCATCCCTTACGCGATTCGGAAGATCGTCAAAGCCAATCGAATGAGGCCGCCATTCATCGGCGACACGACCCTTGGGTGTGTAGTCGCCTTCGTTGAAAATCGTCCCGTCGGGAAGGACTTGCAGGAGGTGCTTTCGATCACCTGCCTCTGCCAACGTGGTCTGGTAGATTACGTTATGGGCAGACTTGTCATTGTAGCGAATGATGTAGTCCACTTTCTCGCCACCGTTTTCTCGGGCGAGCGTGGCTCGAACGCGACCGGGAACTTGATCCCAGCTGACCCGTTCGGGGTTATCGACGGTTGCGGTAACGCGCTCAACTTCGCGTGTGATGACTCGTTCCTGGGCGATCATGCGATCATCATAATCGCGATACCATCCGTCAGGATTCTGACGATAGGACGCCAACTCGGACGGGCGGATGTCTTCGACGTTTTTAAGGACGCCGTCACCGGTGACCAGAAGAACGCGTTCTCCTTTTTTGTGTGCGACGGTCACGCGATAATAGTCATGCCCGCTGCGGCGAATTCGAAATGCGGCCAATACCTTGTCGGAGTGTCGCTCGTCGTGGAGTTTTGACTTGGGACGCTCCGGGATTTTTTCATAATCGATCGGTTCTTCAAAATCCTCGCCGCGCGCAGTGGCCCGATCCACATTTTTTTCCAACTTCCGCTCGGTGCTTCTATCGACCGCCCGGTCTTTAGCCCAGACAAAGGTGGGCGCGACGGTGAACAACCCGAGTCCAAAGACTCCGGTCAAAAGCCATTTCTGGGAAATACGTGATTGCATAACAAAACTCCTTCTTTAAGTTTAACCTCGTCGTCTTACGTCCCAATCCAGACACGTTTAGATTGGGAAAGTTAGCACTGCAGAAGTAATTTATACAAAGAACCACGTAACTGTGTCACCCCCTAATATACCGCTGAATTACCGTCAAAACACGGGGTCTGGTCAAAGAAATATGACGTGCCGGACGACAATGAGAACCCATGACGATAGGCGCAGTACAGTTCATCAAGCAGTTTCAATCACCGATGCACTGCGGTGCGCCATCAACTGGAATCAGGCGATCAGTTCCTTGACCACCAAGCCTTGAACATCCGTCAGGCGAAAATCGCGGCCAGCGTAACGATACGTGAATTTTTCATGATCGAACCCGAGCAATTTTAAAAGCGTCGCGTGAAGGTCGTGAACGTGGACGGGCTTTTCGACGGCCTTGAATCCGAATTCATCCGTCGCCCCATGCACATAGCCGCCTTTGGCACCTCCGCCGGCGAGCCACATGCTGAACCCGTGGTGATTGTGATCCCGACCGTTGATCTTGCCAGCGTTTGATCCGGGCGTCGGCAATTCCACTGCTGGGGTGCGCCCGAACTCACCGCCCCAGATCACCAGCGTATCATCGAGCATTCCGCGCTGCTTCAGATCTTTCAGCAGTGCGCCGATCGCCTGATCGCTTTCTCTGGCAAGCCGCCCGTGATTAATTTCGATATCGTCGTGACTGTCCCAGGGTTGCCCGGCCCCGGTCCACACTTGTACGAACCGCACGCCGCGCTCCAGCAGGCGGCGGGTAATCAGCATTTGCCGCGCCTGCGTCCCTTCTCCATACATCTCGCGAATATGCTTTGGTTCACGGCTGATATCGAACGCATCGGTCGCATCCATCTGCATGCGATACGCTAACTCAAAACTCTGGATGCGGCTCTCAAGTTGCGCATCCTGCTGACGGGCTTCTTCATGATCTCGATTTAATTTCAGCAGTAGATCCAACTGGCGGCGCTGATCGGTTTGCGAAACCGAATTATTCTTAATGTGCTCGATTAACTTTTCAATATCGGTGTGTTTCGTATCGACGTAAGTGCCTTGAAATGATCCAGGCAAGAACCCGTTCTGCCAGTTCTGAGATTCCTGAATGGGGTAACCCCCCGGACACATGACGACGAAACCGGGGAGGTTTTGATTCTCCGTGCCAAGCCCATAGTTCACCCACGAACCGAAACTGGGACGGATCTGCCGAGATTCACCGCAGTTCATCAAGAGCAAAGAGGGTTCGTGATTGGGCACATCCGCGTGCATGGAACGAATCACGCACAGGTCATCGACACTTTGAGCCACGTTGGGAAACAGGTCGCTGACTTCAATGCCGCTTTGTCCGTACTTGCGAAATTTCCATGGGGAGGCAAATCCGGCACCCGTTTTTCGTTCGGTAGGGAGGTTGGCCATCGGCAGTTCTTTACCGCCGTATTTCGTGAGCATTGGCTTGGGATCAAACGTATCGACCTGCGATGGGCCGCCATTCATGAACAAATGAACGACGCGCTTGGCGGTCCCCGGGAACTGAGATTGTTTAGGCGACAGAGGGTTCAGTGAATCGACCGCATTGCCGGCGCTTGCGGATAGGCCACTTTCGCCGAGGAGTTGGGTCAAGGCGAGCGCTCCCATTCCCATGCCACATCGCTTGAGGAGTTGACGACGGGTGAGGAAGAGATGTTCGAGGCGGGGACCGTGTTTGTACAGCGACATTTGAAACTCCGAGGCAATTTCAACTTTGATACCGTCATCACCACGGTACGTTCACGAGGCTCTTTCGCTAATAATCCGGTCAAGACTGTCGCCAAGGCGTGCAACGGCGATATCCAGGTCATAATCCATCTGCAATCCCAGCCAGAATTGCGGTGAATTACCAAAATATTTCGACAATCGTAGTGCGGTATCAGCGGTGACGGATCGCTTGCGCAACGCGATTTCATTGATCCGCCGTGGGGCAACCCCCATGGCCAGCGCGATTCGGTTTTGGCTTAGTGACAATGGTTTAAGAAATTCTTCAACCAGCACTTCCCCGGGGTGGATCGGATTTAAATTTGCCTTGGGCATTTTGAAAGCTCCGTCAATGATAGTCAATTATCTCTACGTCAAACGCGTCGCCCGCGCTCCAATAGAAGCAAAGCCGCCATTGGTCATTAATTCTGATGCTCCGTTGACCCGCGCGCTTTCCGGCAAGTTTTTCCAGGCGATTGGCGGGGGGAATACGCAGATCATCAAGGCTGATTGCTCGATTTAACATCCGGAGTTTACGCAAACCGATCTGCTGCATTCCGGGGGGTAACCGACGCGATCTCCGCAATTCAAAAATCCCGCGGGTTTCCTCGCACGTGAAAGATCGAATCACGATGGAATGATATAACGCATAACGTTAAACGTCAAATTCATTTGACGAAAAGTTAGTGTATTCAATCCACAAACGAGAACTCATTGGTTTCCAAAAGCACCTGGGCATATTTCTCCCACACTGTCAGCGGCGGGGCAGGCGGGGCGGTCGGTCCGGAGAATGCGGCTTTTGAGTGCCATTCCCCCGGTTCCGAAGGTGCGACCATCCAAACGACGGGTGACCACTGAAAGCTGTCGCTCAAGAAGCTGCCAAGACAATCGACGACAAGATCAAGCGTGTCGCCGGATTTAAAAGAAAGCTTTTCGGTGGGGGTCGACACGCCTCGATTAAATGCGGTCCAGTTGCCTATCACACCATGACGGCTCGAGACAACCCGTGCCCGCACTCCGTCGCCTCGTGGTTGGCCGTGTATCAATCTGCCGGTGATAAATGCGATGCCATCGCGCGGTGCCGTCCATCGGCGAACGACCGCATGCTGTGCATCATTCCCAGGGTGGCCTCCATCCGCCGTCAACATCGCCCAGCCAAAAGTTGTATCCGGGAGTGACGGCCCGCCTTGCCATGCTTTACCTGTAAAATGCGGCAGCGATTGAAAGTGGTTGACCCGACCGGTGGAACCATCCACTTCCCCAATTCCATATTGCCACTGCGGCGAGGCTGCGACGGCAACTTGCGAGGACATCGATTCCGCGGAAACAAAACCCATCCCGAGTTCAATTTCTTCCTGCGTGGGCTTACGATCCAAAATGAGTTGGTAAAGCTGCGCAATCTTTTTGTCCGGTTGTGATTCACCGGCAACTTCCGCCCGCTTCACAACCGACTTGGCGGATTCGATCACGAACGGACTGTTCATCATGTAAAGCGCCTGCTGCGGCACGGTGGTAAAATAGCGTTGCGGGCTATGACTGTCCGGGCTGGCGAAGTCGAAGGCACGGAAGATATTCGGAAGGTTCTGACGATCGATATAGCCATAGATCGTTCGACGCTGGGTAAAGGGCTGAGTGAGCAGATCGATAGGCCGCCCCCCGATGGATAAGTCAACTTTCCCACCGACTGCAAGCAGTGAATCGCGAGTTGCTTCAAAGTCTAGCCGTTGGCGATTCATCTTCCAGAGCAGTCGATTTTCAGGATCAATCGCCCGGCTGGCCGGGTTGTCATTGCTCGCTTGCTGATAGGTCGACGAAAGCATGATGAGCTTGTGAAGTTTTTTGATCGACCAACCATTGTCCGTAAAACGATTGGTGAGATCGTCGAGTAATTCAGGATGCGTGGGCAATTCACCACGCCGGCCGAAATCGCTTGGGGTACGAACCAGGCCGTAACCGAAATGATGTGCCCAAACACGGTTGACCATCACCCGCGCGGTGAGTGGGTTTTCTTTGCTCGCAATGCTGCGCGCCAGTTCAAGCCGGCCGCTGCCGTCTTTGAATGGCTGACGATTAGCCGGAGAAACGATCGCAGGAAACTGGCGCGGCACGGCATCACCCGGCGTTGCGGGATTCCCACGCTTGAAAACGTGCGCCTGCGCCGGCTGAGGAAGATCGTTCAGCACCATCGCGCGAGCCGGCGATCCCGGATGGGTGACCGCCAGCGCATCCACCTTCTTGCGAAGATTGTTTTCGTCGTTCTTGTCCTTGCGATTGAACAGTGATTCCACATCCGCCAACTTGATGTTTGTCGGACCGCCATCTCCCAGCAGCACTTGGCGGATCGCTTCTTCGTTTGCATCGGGAGACACTTGCGGTTTAGCAAACTTTGCCAGCAACTGGCCATATCGATCCGCGACATCTGCCAGTGTTTTCGGAGGGCTGGCTGTGAATGCCGCCGTTATCAGCGGATTGCCGGAAGCCTTTGAAGCAGCTTCCCACTTCGTGGAAATTTCCTCGGACGGCAATTTGGAAAGAGCCGCCCACACTGAAAAGATGGGGTCGTTTTCTTTCGATACGCGCCCCAAATACTCTTTCCATCGCTCAATAGCACGGCGGCGAAGATTGCGCTTCTTGTCAACCTGTTCACCGGGCTTTTGAGCTTCATCATGCGTCGCGATTAGATACGCGGCGATGGCTTTGGGCGTTCGTAGCTCGGTGACGATCTCCGCCAATCGGCTCTGTTGGAAGCTGGCGATTTCACCCATTAACTTCACTCGCTCCTGCTCGTAGCTTATATTCGCCGGCGACTTTTGCCCGCTCAATTCAGGGAGATCCTTGGGTTCGGTGGAACTCGCGAACACGCCATATAGCGAGTAGTAATCTTTCGTCGGAATCGGATCGAACTTGTGATCGTGGCAGCGAGCGCAGGCAATGGTCAGACCCATCAATCCACGGCCAAGCACGTCAAGCCGATCGTCAATAATGTCGGCCTGATTGTTTAAGAAACGGCGGCCGACAGTCATGAAACCCATCGCGGCCAAGGGGCGGTTGTCGTTGCCGAGAGGCAATTTGTCGGCCGCCAATTGCTGGATGACAAACTGATCGTATGGAAGATCCTCATTGAAGGATCGAACGACCCAATCTCGGAACGTGTACGCGAACGGGTATCGTCGTTCTTCCTCGAAGACGTAACCTTTGGAGTCGGCGTATCGACAGACATCAAGCCAGTAGCGTCCCCATCGTTCACCGTAATGTGGCGATGCCAGAAGACGATCAACCACTTTCTCAAACGCATCGGGTGATGCATCTGAGGTAAACGCAGCGACTTCAGCCGATGTGGGCGGGAGGCCGGTCAAATCGTAGGTTGCGCGGCGAATGATCGAACGCTTGTCAGCGAGGGCGTTCGGAATCAGTTGTTTTTCTTCCAGCTTTGCCAGAATAAATGCGTCTACCGGTGTTTTCACCCAAGCGGTATTTTTGACAGTGGGAGCCAACTGGGGTTTGGGAGGTTGAAATGACCACCACTCTTTTTTTGCGGCGGCAATATCTAGGTGTGAGGGGGCGGCTGCAACACTGCCGACGCCAGTACGCGGATCGGGCGCGCCCATGTGGACCCAAGCCGTAAAGTTGGCGACGACTTCCGCCGAAAGCTTTTCCTTCGGAGGCATCTGGAGATCTTCGTTTTTGTACTCGATTGCTTCGATCAGCTTGCTTTTCTCCGGGTGACCGGGCACGACCGAGGGCAATCCTGATTCGCCCCCGCGCAACAAGGCTGCGGCCGTATCGACCTTTAAGTCCCCCTTCAATTTCTTGGAATCCGCGCTATGGCAGGAATAGCATTTTTCAACCAGCACCGGCCGAATCTTCGTTTCAAAGAATTCGATCCCCTCGCGGTTCGCCGGCGTCTCAGCGTGAACCAGCGAACAACACGCAACCGTCCATACCGCAATGAGGCATGGCAGCGAACGGTAGCCTAACACGGAGTTTTTGCTTTGGAATCTTCCCATCGCAGGTAATACGGCTTTGGCGACCAAATGTTAACCAGATTCTACGCGTCCAAGTTACTTCCTACGACTTCGACACGTTCGCAAAATGTTCGACGCGGTGGAGGCGATTAGATTCGGAGCGTTGCGCATGGCCTCGTCGAGTGTCATCGGCTGATCGCAGATTCCAAAATAGGCGGTCATTCCTTCATCGAGAACGCGTTCGGCCCCTGCCCCTATGGAACCGGCAAGTGCGATGCAGGGTACGCCCATCTCACGGCACAATCGCGCTACGCCGACGGTGGTCTTGCCGTTGGCACTTTGAGCATCGAGTCGACCTTCGCCGGTCAGGCAGAGATCTGCGCTGCGCAATCGATCGCGTAGTTTTGTGGCGTCAATGACAATCTCGACGCCTCGGCTGAGGGTCGCGCCAAAATAGGCCATCATTCCAAAACCTAACCCACCCGCGGCCCCTGCGCCGGGCACATCGGCCAGCGCGACTTGATTCAGGCGCGCGGAAAGTTGGCGCAGTGCGGCATCAAGCTGCTGGACGTGCATCGGTGTCGCGCCTTTTTGCGGGCCGTAAATCGCAGCTGCTCCATTGGGGCCGTACAAAGTATTTTCAACGTCGCAGGCGACGACGATCGGAACGCCATCCGTCCGCTCACCGCGATGCCGCTTGATCAGTACCACCCGCTGCACATCGGCACCCACCAAAGGCTCCGTTGGCGAAACGGGCTCGCCGTCTTCGAGAATGATCGTGTGCCCGCACGCCTGGGCACAGCCGATTCCACCGTCGACGGTTGCGCTTCCACCGATGCCGAGAATTATTTTTTTTGCGCCGTGCGCGATCGCTGCGTTGATCAGTTCGCCTGTGCCGAATGTCGTGGTGTTTAGGGGGTTGCGATCTTCCGGTTTGATTAGTGCTAATCCGCTGGCGGAAGACATTTCGAGGACGGCGGTTGTTCCATCGCCGAGTAGACCGAAGGTTGCGTCGACCTTCATGTCGGCCAGTGGGCCGGTGACGCGGCAGGTGATGAAGGTGCCGCCGGTGGCGCTCACCAGTGCGGCGACAGTCCCTTCGCCGCCGTCGGCCATCGGACATTCGTTGATCGACAGAGTGGGGTCAACTGCTTTCAATCCCCTTGCGATGGCTTGCGAAACCTCGGCGGCGGTCAGGCAGCCTTTGAATTTATCCGGCGCGATGACAACGTTCATTCGCTTTTCATTTCGATAATGCCATAACCGAGTTGCTCGCCGCGAATCACCGCAACGCGCGCGCGGCTTCCGGGGAGCAGATGCGGCAAAATCGCCGACAAATCCTTGAGATTCGCAATCCGATACCGACCCACCTGAATAATAATATCCCCGGCCTGAATGCCCGCCCGCGCGGCCACGCTGGTTTTGGCCACTTCCGTGACAAACAATCCATCCTCCGTCGGAAGCCGATATTTTTCTGCCAGCAATGGAGTCAATGGCTCGATGACCAAACCCATTTTCTGCTTCGCCTGCACGAGCGCATCAGGCTGCGCCGTTGATTTGGCAACGATCGTCCGGCTTTCCTTGCCGTATTGAATCGTCAGTTTGTCATCCGCTTTAACTTTCAAGAGAATCGCATACGCATCGGTGAGATCTTTCGGATGCTGCTCGTTGATGGTGGTGATCACCGGGCCGACCAATCCTTTGGCATCGACTTCGTGCACCGTGCAATCGACCGTGGCCGGCGCTGTGAGATGTCGCTGCTCTTTCAGTTTGATCGGCATGTCCACTTTGGTGACCTGCGCCGGATTCATTAAATCCGGAATCAGATCACGAAGATGATTGACCTGAATGGCAAAACCGATGTTTTGTGCGTCGCCGCGAATGGCCGTGTTGATGCCGATCACTTGCCCGTAGGCGTTCAGCAATGGCCCGCCGCTGTTTCCGGGATTAATGGCAGCGTCGGTCTGAATGAGATCGACAAGCGTCGCTTTATCATTGTTGGATTTCAAATCGCGATGGACGGCTGACACAATTCCCGTACTCACGCTATGGCTGAATCCCAGCGGGTTGCCGACCGCAATCGCGGGTTCACCAATCATCAGATCGGACGAGTCACCCAGTTCAATGGTGGGCAGCGGTTTGTCGCTGGAAATCTTGAGAACGGCCAAATCTGCTTCCGCATCCGCACTGATCAGTTCCGCAGGCAGCTTTCGCCCATCGGAAAGTTCCACCGTGATTTGCCGCGCTCGATCGATGACGTGATTGTTCGTGACGACATATCCATCCGGGTGAATGATGAATCCACTTCCGAGCGAACTTGCCGGGACGCGGGCGACTCCGCCCATGTCAAACTGCTGCCAGAATGGGTCGGCCCCAAATGGGCTGACTCGCCGGGAAACTAGCTTCGTGGTCGAGACATTAACGACCGCATCTTTTGTTTTCTGTACGACGTCGACAACCATCGTCTTTCGCAGATTAATCGATGGCAAGACATCAGCCGTAACCGACAGGCTCGTCGCTACGCCTATTACAAATGAAAGAAGCATTCGAAACCGCATGGATCAGACCTCCAACATTTAATTTCGTGGTGGCATGGGCGTCTCGCCCGTGCAATTTAATTTAGAAAACGCGGGCGAGACGCCCACGCACCGTTTTTTACGCGATATGCGTCTTCTTCTTTCGTCCGCTCAGGTAACTTTCCATAATGCAGTTCGCCAGATCACCGCTACTGGTATAGAACGCCACACCCTTCGTCAATTTTGTCAGTTGGTCTACGAAACCAACCCACTCCATCCCCCAGTAATCTTCGATCAGTGCGAACGTGCTGATGCGGCAGCCGTCGCGTACCGCCAGCACGGCTTCTTTCAGCGTCGCCATCGTACTCTTCGGATCAGGTGGATAAAGCAGATGGATGAAATCGCCTTCAACATGAGCCGTGGGTTGGCCGTCGGTGATAATAAAAATCTGTTTGTTGTCACCGCCCCGTTTTTGAAGAATTCGCCGGGCCAGCTGTAGCCCCATGTGCAGATTCGTGAAGTGTTGTGGTGCCTTCGCCAACTGGTCCGCGCGAACTTTCAGCCGCACTTGATAATCGTAAACGGTGACCGGCTTGGGCATCGCCAGCGGCAGGGCGGATTCGGAAATTTTGTTTGCACCGGAATAAAAGCCGACAAAATCGATCGAGTCCTGTTGGAACTTCGTGCGAATGAGAGCCTGCATCGCCATCGCCACTTTCTTGGCGGCGGCGAAGCGATTGTAGCGCATCATGGAACCGCTCATGTCCAACAGCACAACTGTCGAACAGCTCGTCATGCCTTCGTGTAAATGAAGTTCAAAATCATGTTCATCGAACTTGATGGCGATTCGATGCCCGTCTCCCGTTTTTGAAGTGGGCCGTTTCTCCTCACCGCGCACGCGCGGCGGCAATCCATGCCGCGCCAAGGCATTGTGCAGCGTGGCATGTAGATCCAATTCACTGACCGGGTCGCCGTATTGATAAGGCTTTGTGCCGTCGATGCGTTCCCCGCCCTGGCCGGCTGTAATCTTTTCATGCCCTTCGCGTTGGCCGCGTCGAAGGTTCGCGAAGACTTCCATCAACGCCCGCTGCTGCATTCGATTGATTGAGCGGGGGGTGAGATTGAGCTTCCCTTTGCCGTCTTTATCGAGAAGCCCTTCCTGAATCAATTGCTCGAGCAGATCCGATTGCGCTTCGTTCTTCGGGTCGTTCATCATTTGCTGCAGGGCCTTCATCGCCTGATCGCCATGCTGCATGATGAATTCCATCATCTGATCGAAGCCGAACAGCTGATCCTGCGTGGGAAATTCGCTGCCGTCGTATTCACCGTAGGAGTATTTCATCGTCCCGGATTGTAGCCGCGGGGAAGGACGGTGTCTTGATGCAAGATTTTGTTCAATCCATCGCGTGCTTAACGGTACGTTACGTTACACCGGGGTGCCGCCGCACCGCATAACAGCATCTGGTTATTGTTAACGCTAATGGTCAGCGAAATCGCCACTTGCGCCACGGACAGAATCTGCGTCTGCGGATTGGGTGCCATATCCGCGTTAAAGGTCGCGGCAGTGATGTTGCGTGCCAGGACGAACGAAGGCGTTCCCGTAACGTCATTGGCAGTTAGCTTCAGTTGTTTATTAGCCGAATCGTACCGGTAAGTCCGGCTGTGCCCGTCGAATGTAATCACATCGGCATGATCGCTGAAAATCTGGATCGATTGGCAACGCCGGAAAGCTGACATCATTTGCGTCATGCTCACCCGCGCAGCTTGCGATGCCGTAAAAAACTGATCGTTGTATTGAATGGCCTTGGTAGACGCCGAGTACGCCGCGCCCGCCGCCGTCAAAAGCATCGCGGCAATCGAGGTGCTGATCATCACTTCGACAAGACTCAAACCCCATCGACGAGAACGGAGTTTCAAACGGTACTTCATGGTTGGGTAGCTCATGGCACAACCTCTTGATAAGTATCTGAAAGGGGCACGTACTGACTGCCGAAGAACACGCCGGCCGGGTACTGTGATGTGCCGGTACTGCTGATGATAATGTCACTATTTCCAGCCAGGCTGAGGGGTTGATCGGCCAGTCCGATGACGCTGCCATTCACCGTTCCGCCGGCGTTACCACTGAAGCTCAATTTGTCCGCGATGATCGATCCACCGATCGTGCCGAAGTTACCACTGAATGAAGCGCTGAAATTTGGCGCGAGCAGAAATGCATTCTTCAACGCGACTTCTCCCGCCGGATAAGTCGCGCTTACCGGGAGCGTTTCGATGCCACTGGCCGATACGTTGCCCGCGAAGTTGAGCGTATTGGTGGCCGGGCTACCTAGGGGATTGTTCTCCACCACGATGCACCCTTGAATCGTCAAATTGCCCGTAAACTTCACTGTCGCAGGGGTTTTAATGTAGAGAATTCCTTTGATGGTCGTGTTGCCCGAAAAGTTGTAGTTTCCCGGCGGAAGAATGCAGTTGATTAACGTGTTGCCGGAGGTGTATGTATTGGTGCAATATGGCAAGAACGCTGCGGTATCGACCTGAGGAAACGTCGGGGCGTCCACACCCTTGTGAACGTGCGCGGCAAAATTACCACTGCTGGGGGCGAACCCATCAATCGTCGAACCGGAACTGATACTCGTTACCGCGTTCGGATCGACGAACGAGGCATCGCCGGAGATCTGAGGACTGCCCGTCATGGTCAGAGCCGTGCCCAAAGTCGTTGTGGCAGAAAGAATGCTGCCCTTTGTCGGATCCGTAGCGCCCAGAATCTTGGTATTACCATTCATGGAAATCGATCCGCGACTGGCAACGCCATATCCGAAAATACCGCTGGCTTTCTGGGCAACGCCATAGTTCATCTGAATGGCCCGCATGATCTGCCCGTTGCGGGCCTGACCCGTCGTCTTCACGACGAGCTGCTGACCGCTCTGCGTAACGGTCGATAAAAATCGCGCGCCGTTGCTATCCAGATTGATCCAATGACCCGCAGTTCCCGGAAGGCTGATCGTTGAGCCGGATAATCCGACCGTATCGCTCCCAAGGTTTCCCGTGCTGTTCATCGACGTCGAAAGCTGGCTATAGACCGATGAGAACAATTGTGCGGTTGGAGTCGAGTTCGGGATGTTCAGCGCGGAGAGTTGATACCGCACATATTGCATCCCCGACTCCGCCGATGCCTGCGCCGCGTTGATATTCATGTCGTTGTACGACAACTGAATCTGGGTTGTAACCGAGGAATAAAACCCAATCGCCAGCACGGAAAAGATCGCCAGGTAAAACATGGCAATCACCGATGTGATTCCCTGTCTGCGACCCAGGATGCACGGCAACTTCTGGCCTGCCGCACGAAGGGTGGAAAGTCCTGGTTCCGATTCACGATTATTTTGAAGCTTGACGTTCATGGTGTTTCACAAAAGGGTGCCTGCCACACACTATTGCCCTTGCGTAATCAACCAGTTTTCGGAATAGACGGTCTGCCCAAAATGCTGGACCGTTACGGTGACCCGCAATGTCGGCATGACGGTGCTGCTGGGAACCGAAGTTGTAAGCCGGTTGACATCCACTTTTTGAACTGCGATCGACTGCGACCAATTCGTAAAACTGCTCAATGCCTGCCGCCGCGCGTCAATCGGCGGCGAATACGTCTTCCCGTCAAAATCATCGACATCGTTGTAAGTCGCCAGCGTCTCCCCGGACTCAGGTCCCCAGTGGGTTGGCGTCGTCGGGTCTGCAAACGAAAGGGCGTACGTCATCTCGTGAATGTTGTTGGCCAGATTCACCGCCGTCGTCAGGTCGGCTCCATCGATATTGGAAATGGTTCCCTTCGCCAGCAACTGCACGAGAGCCGTCACACCGACGCCGATAATGATCGTCGCCAGCCCCGTCTCAATGAGTGTGAAACCGCGGCGTTTTCGAGAGTCAAATTGGGAAGATTTCAATCGCATCGCCTATACCATCCAATTCAAACGTCAATCTGGCAAATAACCCGCGACATTCTCCAATCCCCCAGCCATTCCGCGGGAGAAATGCGCGCACTACGAGTGTCATCGACCGGATGCGGGATGTGGTGAACTGGGAGGAAGGTCCGAGAATAACTGATAGGACTTGACACACCCGTTGGATTGCCTGGGCGGTCGAGTGATTCGCGGGAAAATGGTTTCGTGAGTAAGGTAGGTGCCGGCCATAGAGTGCTATTCATTGACTCGAACATGAATGACGAACGTGGCGCGATCAGACGCCGCAAAAGTCCGAAGGCAAGGTTTCGACCATGGCTCGGCAAATCAACTGGTACGGCGGCTGGTCCATGATACTGCTGGCATTTGCCATCGGTGCGGGGATCGGGCTCTTCTTTCATCAGGAAGATTTCTGGGGTGGATACAACTCGTGGCGACGGCGACTGGCGAGGCTGGGACATATCGCCATGGCGGCACTGGGAATGCTCAACATCATCTATTCATTGGCACCGGCCACGAGCGCTGCGGCAGGCAATGTGCTTCTGGCGGGGGCCTTGGCGATGCCCACAGTCTGCTTCCTTTGTGCGTGGAGAAAGCCGCTGCGTCATCTGTTTTTCATTCCCGTCACACTTCTGAGTCTGGCCATCATTTTGGTTCTTTTTTCAGGACGCCAACCATGAAAATCGGTCTTCTGGCCATGAGCGGGATTCGCGCTTCCGACAAAAAAATGCTCGAACTGGGGCTCACATTGCCCGGGTTCGTTGAGCGAAGCAAAGTGATCGCCTCGCTGCCAAGCCTGGGACTGCTTTATCTCGCCGCGTGTACTCCGCCGGAACATGAAGTGTCGTATTTCGAGGCTGAACGCGATGGCAGTGAACCGAAGGAAGTGTATGCCTGCGACCTGGTGGCGATCAGCACTTTTTCGGCGCAGATCTTCGAGGCCTATGCCATCGCCGATCGCCTGCGTGCGGCCGGGGTGAAGGTGGCGATGGGTGGGCTGCATGTGAGTGCTCTGCCGGATGAGGCCGCGGCCCATGCGGATTACGTCATTACAGGCGAAGGAGAGCGCAGTTGGCCGACCGTGGTCACCGCCGCAGAGCGCGGGCAGGAATCGACGGTTTTCCTGGGGAACACATTCCCGCCGGTGAAAGTCGACGAACTGCCGGTTCCTCGTTACGAACTTCTAGGCGATCGCCCGTACAACCGCTTTACCGTGCAATCTTCGCGCGGCTGTCCCTGGCACTGCGACTTCTGTGCATCTACGGTGATGCTCAACGAAAAATATCGCATACGTCCGGTCGAACACATCGTGCGTGACATTCATGCCATCGGAAAAGTCCGCGAGCATCCGTTCATTGAATTTGCGGATGACAATACTTTCGTAGACAAAACCTGGGGCAAGGAGCTTTGCCGGCAACTCACTCCCCTGCACCTGAAATGGTTCACCGAAACCGACGTCACCGTGGCGGAAGACACAGCCCTGCTGGATCTGATGCGCCACGCCGGCTGCCGCCAGGTTCTCGTGGGGTTGGAGAGTCCGCAGCGCGCGGCCCTGGAAGGTGTCGAACTTCGGGGCAATCGTAAAGCGATCTGGTCGGACCGATATGCCAACGCCGTTCACACGATCCAGTCACACGGCATCACCGTCAACGGCTGCTTTGTCCTTGGCTTGGATGGACACACGACAGCCATCTTCGAGCAAGTCCGCGATTTCGCCATGAAGCACAG
This sequence comes from Tepidisphaerales bacterium, assembly GCA_038230975.1. Taxonomy (GTDB): domain Bacteria; phylum Planctomycetota; class Phycisphaerae; order Tepidisphaerales; family Tepidisphaeraceae; genus JANXVV01. The sequence goes on along the minus strand of JBBRMF010000050.1, from coordinate 519 downwards.
CCTGTACGATGTGCAGATCACGATCCTGACCGCATTCCCGGGAACGCCTTTGTATCAGCGGCTAAAGCGCGAGGGCCGGATTTTGCAGGACCGGCGATGGGATTTGTGTACGCTTTTTGATGTCAATTTCGAGCCCGCCCACATGACCCCGCAGGAGTTGCGTGAGGGGATGTACTGGTTAGGGTCGGAGTTGTATAGCCAGCAAGCCACTCAGAAACGCCGCGAAGGATTTTTTCATGAATCGCATCGGCCGGGACTTCATGAAGCGTGACTCGGGGGTGCGTGACAAGATCGGCGGGTATTATCCCCTCTCCTGGTACTCCGGGGGAGGGAAGGGTGGCGGTCTTTTTCGATAGATCGAGATGGTTCAGCGGACTTCCCCCACCCCAACCCTCCCCCGGAGTAGAGCCTGTCGATTTATCCACCCCTTGCATATAAAGCAATTTCGTGCTAAAGTATCGCCATTGGGGCTGGATAAGTTTGGATGACCTGGAGGTCGGTATGTCTCATTGGGCCGCG
>JBBRMF010000049.1:0-25284 GCA_038230975.1 Tepidisphaerales bacterium | reverse complement strand
CTCGTTCACCGGACTGGCCGCCGGGAAGTACATCGTGAAAGAGGTTGTTCCGACAGGTTTTGTTCGGACCGGTCTGCCGAGCCGCAGCGAATATGCAATCAACGCGCTGGCGGGGTCCGCGTTCACCAATCAGAATTTCGATAACTTCCAGAGAGGCAACGCCCGGCAGTTCCTGAGTGCAGTTGCCTATCAGATCAATGGCAAAGGTCCGTGGTTCACGAACTTGAATGGCCGGCTCCACGAGGGAGACAAGCTGATGGTTCGCTTCACGGTTGCCGCCAACCAAAGCGCCACTTTATCGCTCGTCAGCTATTCAGCGCCGTTGCCATTCTTCACGGCGTCGAAAGCGAATTTGGAAACCGTGTATCGATCCACAACGTCAACATTCTCGTCCGGCCAACACACGATGCAGGTTGATGTTCCCCCTAATTATTTTCAGGTGGATTTCGTGAGCGGTGCGGTGATCAAGCAGTTTGGCGCGCCCGGAAGCAATATTTTCTATACGCCACAGGGCCGGTTGATTGGCTCGGCCGGTGGCGGTGTGCATGCACCGTCGATTTTTTCCACGAAGAGACTGGCGGCGTGAAATGAGCGAAGGCCTAATTTTTGGTCGCGCTTTGAAATTAAGGTTGTTCGACGTGGCACCCCAAATCCTTTTCGTGAAGAAACGCTAAGCCGTAAAAATCGCGGGCCACGACGTTTTTTCGACCGTCTCCAGAATGTCGAGAATGACCGCAACGTGTCGCTCCGTCGCGCCTTGCTCGGCGCGAACAACATCCTGTGCCCGTTGCCCAAGTGCTGTTGCCTCTCGCGGAGCAGCAAGCAGCTTCAACATCGCATCGCGCAATTCAGATTTATTCTGCACGATGCGCATGGCGTCTTTTTCCTGGAATCGTCGCATGACATCGGCGAAGTTGCCGGTGTAGGGGCCGACAATCACCGGCCGGGCCAGCGCGGCCGGTTCAATCATATCGCTGCCGTGCTGTTTCGAACCCAGATCCACCAGCGTACGGCCGACAAACACCACATCAGCCAAACTATAAAATTTTCGGAGTTCGCCCATCGTGTCACCGAGCACGACGGGGGGAATGGCGTGTTCGGCGCTGCGGGCCTTTTTTCGGGAACGCCGTACAACTCGGAACTTCATTGATTCGATCAGCGCGGCTACGTCGTCAAACCGCTCTGGTTTGCGGGGAACAATGACCAACCGCAACCGCGCCCACCGTGTGAGCAGCTCGCGGTAGATGCGCAAAATAATTTCTTCCTCTCCCGGACCCGTGGAGCCGCAGACCCAGATTTGCTCCGGGCCAGGATACAGCCCCACTGCCTCGGCCAGATCGACATCACCTTCGATACGATCCGAAACCTGGGCCGTATCAAATTTCATCGTGCCCGTGACGATCGCATTCTCCGGCGTTACACCCAACTCGACGAATCTTTTGGCGAACATCTCATCCTGCGCACAAACCTTGGTTAACCTGCGGAACATCGTCGCGAGGATCGGCTTGAATCGCCTGTAATTTCGATAGCTACCGTCGCTCATTCGCCCGTTGGCCACGATGACCGGGATATTCCGCTGCTGACAGCGATGAAGAAAATTGGGCCATACTTCCAACTCCATCAGCACGACGATGGCGGGTTTCAGCCGATCGAGCACACGGTTGACAGCGCCGCTAAAATCGAGCGGGTATTTGACGAGTGTCACGTCATCGGATTTTCCGTAAAGCTGTTGGCCACGGTCGTAACCCGTATCCGTCGTGGTGGAAACGATGAATTCCAACTCCGGATTGGATTGCCGCAAGAGATCGATCAGGGCGCGCGTGGCATTCATTTCACCGAGGCTCACGGCGTGAATCATCACCGCCCATTTCGACGGATGGCGTGGTTCGACATGGCCCATTCTTTCTCGGAGGGCTTTGAGCACCTTCCGCCTTGCCTTTGGAAACGCCAACCATGCAGGCGCGGAGAGACTTAAGCCGGAGAAGTAAGCGATGTCATAGAAATTGAACATGAGTCTCGAAAGGCGCTCTAACAATCTATGGACAAGTCAACTGCCGTAGCAACGGGAACTTTGTACTGCCTGAAGGGGTTTTTGGATAGCGGGACCAGTTGACCTGCCATGGCATGTGAAGTTAGCTTCGGAGTGTTCTATTACCTTTTTGCTCCATTTCGGGCCGTTTAAGAAAGTGGAATCAGTATGGCGCGTGAAGCACTTCCTACGTTTAATTATCACCCGGACCCAATCGCCACGGGATCGATCGAACCATCGGATATCGAATGTGTTTGTTGCGGGAAACGGCGAGGGTTTATTTACACCGGCCCGGTTTACGCAATCGAAGAATATGCGGATTGCATTTGCCCCTGGTGTATCGCCGATGGTTCGGCCCACGAAAAGCTGGAGGCCTCTTTTCACGATGAAGCCGGGGTCGGCGGTATTGACAGTGAATGGGAGCAGGTCGCCGAAAGTATCGTCAAGGAGATTGCGCTTCGCACGCCAGGATTTCGGGCTTGGCAACAGGAGCAGTGGTGGACGCACTGCCGAGATGGGGCAAGATTCCTAGGCCGCGCCGGCGAAAACGAATTGAGGGCATTTGGCCCGCAGGCCATTGCGGCCATTCAAGAATCCGCCGGATTGGAAGACGGTCCGGAATGGGATGAGTTTCTGGAATCACTCGACAAAGAGGGAAGCCCGACCGCGTATATCTTCAAATGCACAAAATGCGGGGAATTGGGTGGGTTCCAGGATTCCGACTAGGCGCTTTTGACTCGGACAGAATGTTGAATCTCTGTGTCAAACCAAATCAATCTTTAACGAATCTAACGAGTGCGAGTATAATCGATCACCTATGATCCACCGCCACCCAATTCGCCTCGCGGCCACTTCTGCCTCAATTGCTTTACTCTTTACCAGCGCGATTGCTTGTTCATCTGAGTCCAGGCAGCAACAGCCGAAGGAGTTGGTTGCGGTGGATATGGCAAGCGTGGCCACACCCACGACAAAGCCGGCAAGCAGTGCCGCGACCAAACCGGCGACCACGCAAGCCGTCAGCGTAAGATCACCGGAGATCTCTGCCGATGACCGCGTGACCTTTCGTTATCGGGGTCCGAAAACTGTTTCCAAGGTAGATGTGATTCGCACTTCGTTGACAGGTGCCGTCACGCTGCCGATGGTGCGTGGCGAGAATGGAGTCTGGTCGGTCACGACGCCGGAATTGGCTCCGGATGTTTATGAGTACCTGTTCCGTGTGGATGGCATTAACATCCTCGATCCTATCAATCCCATCATTAAAGACCGCAATAACAGCCTTGTGATCGTGCCGGGAATTCCGGCAGCAACGTGGGATGATCGCCCGGTGCCGCACGGCGTCGTGCGAATTCAGCGATATGAATCCAAGAGCCTTGCGGGTATCCCGCGCCGCATGCATGTTTATACGCCACCGGGATACGATGACCCGAAAAATGCCTCGATCAAATACCCGGTTCTCTATCTGCTGCACGGGTCGGGCGATGATGATTCAGGTTGGAGCGGTGTCGGGCGGGCGAATACAATTTTCGATAATCTGATTCACGATGGATTGATGAAACCGATGGTCGTGGTGATGCCGCACGGGCATGTGCCGCGAGGCAATCCGACCACGCAGCCGGGACAGAACATCCCGATCGGCATGCCCGCCAAGGGACCGTCCGGCAATTCCGATTTCGTGCGGCTATTCGAAAAGGATCTGATCGGCGATGTGCTGCCATTGGTGGAATCCATGTATCGCGTCTACACCGATCAACCGCACCGGGCCATCGCGGGATTGTCGATGGGGGGATCGCAGTCAATTAGAGTGGGATTGGCGAATCTCGATAAATTTGCCTACATCTGCCCAATGAGCGCCGGCGGGTTGAAAGCGGAAGATCTCGATCAAAGCTTTCCGGAACTGGTGAAGGATCCTTCGCTGGCCAATAACAAACTGAAATTGCTCTGGGTTGGGTGCGGCGACAAAGACAGCCTGATTAAATTCAATCAGGGCTTCGATCAATGGCTCACGAAGCATGAGATCCACCACACATTTGAAGTATTTCCCGCCAGCGTACATACATGGCTGCTCTGGCGACGAAACCTGGTGGAAGTCTCGATGAAGTTGTTCGCCGATTGAGGCAAGGTAGTGGAATCCAAAACCTCATTGTGGCACGGGCTTCCAGCCGGTGTGGGTGATCTTTCATCAAAACATCGTTTTCAGTTCGATCTTGTCGCGATTTTCTTTTTGGCAATCGTCGCCGGTTGGGTGTTTTTCTACGGCTTAGGGCGGACGACCCTGACCGACTGGGATGAAGCGTGGCACGCCCAGATCGCCAGCGAAATTCTCTCGCGCGGTGATTGGCTCTGGCTCCATTACCGCGGGCTTCCTTACTTCAACAAACCACCGCTTACATTTTGGTTGAAGGCGATCGCATTTCGTGTCGGAGGAGTCAATGAAGCAAGTGCCCGCTTCTTCCCCGCCTTCTTCGGATACGCCTCGGTGATGGTGCTGGCTTGGTTTTTCGCAAAAGTGTTTGATCGCCGCGTGGGGATCATAGCAGGGTTCATTCTCTGCACTTCCTGGCTTTTCACGCTGCACCACGCCGGACGCAGCGGTGAAACGGATAGCACGCTGATCTTCTTTCATATTCTGACTTTTATTTCACTGTGGCAATCCCGGCAAAATGCACGGTGGTTTTACATTGCCGGATTATTTACGGCCCTGGGTTGGATGACCAAAGGCAGCACCGCTTATTTAATTTGGCCGGCGTTTCTGCTTGGAAGATTGTTGGAAGGCCGGTGGCACAGGCGTCTCGCCCGTGCTCTTTGTTCAAAAAAACGCGGGCGAGACACCCACGCCACGCAAGAGATTCCGTCCGCTACAGCGGCCCCTACGAATCGGAAATGGATTCATCATGCGATCGGCGGGTTGGCACTATCCTTCTGCCTGACGCTCCCGTGGCAGGGGTTGATGCTATTGCGACATGGCCGAGTTTTTGCGCAGGCATTTTACGTGGGGGAAGGTGCCCTGCCAGCCATGCAGGTGATCGAAAATCATCCCGGCCGACCGACGTTTTACATTCAAATCTTCCACGCATTTTTTGAACCTTGGTTCTTGTTGGCTGCTTCAACCGTCGTTTGGAAACTCGCTCGGATTCCCTCCCCCTGGTACTCCGGGGGGAGGGCTAGGGTGAGGGGTCTTTTTTCTTGCCGAGAAACGCTTGAAATCGAAAGCCATTTGACGGGTCAGGCCCCCCCTCACCCTCCCCCCGGGGTACCGGGGCCAGCGGACCAGATTGCACCGGCCGTGTATTACTTGATCGCCTGGGGTGGACTGATTCTGTTGGCTTGCACATTGTTCGCCACAAAAATGGTTTGGTATGCAACGCCGGCCATTCCACCACTGGCGGGCCTGGCGGCAGTGGCAGGCGTTGAGTTGGGTCGCCGCCGCGCGGGTTTGATTCTGTTGACCGCCATAGCGGCATTCGGGATTTATCAGGTGAATGAGCAATCATGGACGTGGGCCAATCAGAGTATTGCGGCGGTCTTGATACTGCTCATCAGATGGACCTTGGCTTCTGCTCCGTTGGTTCAAGAACGATGGAGAGTTTGGCTCACATTGCTCTGCCTGTCCGTTCCGATCGCTGCGCACTTTAGAGTTATTTATGGTGTGATTGTGCACGGAATTTCCATGGCTGAATGGGCGGAACTGAGAGTAGATGATGAACCCTGGCGCGACCTGTGCCGTCGCATCGACCGCGACTATCCCGGTCAGCCGATCCTGCTGGTTGGAGTGCCGCTGCATCCGGCCGTCTACTTTTATTTGCATCACCTGCGACTGCCCGCGGACGTAAACTCGATTGCGTATGAGAACATCGGTGAAGTGCGGAAACTCATGCCGCACGGTATCATCATTACGCGGATTGAACTGGCCGATCCATTGCGCGCACTTCATTTTGTGGATCAGTTCACCGAAGGTTCGCTGCTTATCATGCGGGGTTCAGAACCTGATTAGGCGGATAGACGGTTCGAGGTTTGATCGCGACCATCAGCGATGATTTCATTTTCGTAAGGGTTCGTTAGAATCCATTTTGCATCCGCCTCTAGGAGGTACGGTATTTTGACAGCACATGCTCCAACTTCGGCCACGACGGGCTGGTGGCCTACGAATCTGTTCGGCTATAAGGTCGATTCTAAGCTGGGAGAAGGCGCGGCCAGCACGATCTGGGCTGTTACGGACCCAAAAACCAAGCAGAAATACGCGCTCAAACACGTCCTGCGGAAAACCGACAAGGACATGCGCTTCATCGAGCAGATTCAAAATGAATTCGAGGTCAGCAAGCAATTCACCCACCCCGCATTGCGCAAGAGCATCGACTTGAAGATCAAAAAGACATTGTTCTTTAAGATCAGTGAAGCGGCTTTAATCATGGAGGGGTGCGATGGCCTGCCGCTCGATAAGCAACCTGCCGGCACGGTAGCGGAAGTGCTCGGCACGATGATACAGGTGGCCCGAGCGCTCGATGCGATGCACTACATGGGTTATGTGCATTGCGACATGAAACCGAGCAACATCCTTTCCACGCCGGAAGGCAAGGTGAAGGTGATTGATTTTGGCCAAGCCTGCAAAGTTGCAACGATCAAGGAACGCATTCAGGGCACGCCGGATTTCATCGCCCCCGAGCAGGTTGAAAAACGCCCGGTCACCGTGCGAACCGATATCTTCAATTTCGGCGCGTCTTTGTACTGGGCCCTCAGCCAACACAAAATCCCCACTTTCATCACGATCAAAAAGAGCAAGCGGGAAGGCATGCGCGATGAGCACATTTCCCCACCCACCAAATACAACCCGGCGGTTCCCCAGGAATTATCCGACCTTGTGATGGAATGCGTCCGCCTCGACCCGATTCAACGCCCGCGCGGCATGGGCGACGTGATCAAAAGACTGGAAATGATTAAGGCTTGAAATGCCAGTGGTCCGTGGTCAGTTGTCAGTTGTTAAATTCCCAACTGACAACTGACAACTGACAACTGACAACTGACAACTGACAAATTCAAATTCACTCTTTCAATGAAACCTTTACACCATCAGGCCAATTGGCCCCTTGATCGATCCAGTCCTTGAGGATCTTAATTTGCTCGGGGGGAAGCGGGTCTTTCTTATACGGCATGCGACCGACCTCATCGTCGCCAGTGCCCACTGCGGCCAGGAGCGTCTTGTAGAACAGGCTTTCGGCGGATTTACCCACGACGATGTCGTTCTTGTTTTCGCCACCCTTTAGCGCGCCTTCTTTGGTGGTCATGTCATACTTGCCCTTTGGCTTTTTGCCTTTGGGATCGGCACCATGGCACTTAACACAACTAACCGCGAATATCGGCTGCACATCTTTAACAAAATCGACCTTCACCTCTTCCGCCCGCGCGGAGGGCTGTACCATTAACGCCGCCACAAACATCATGCCCATCGCGGAAGTCATCGCCTGCTTAACCATGTCCAAATTCCTTTCCAAAGATACAAAAAATAACTGATCTCTCTAGCAAGACACATCAACGTTCAAAAGGTTCGCCGTGATTTTCCCCGTCTTGTCCCCTCCCCCCGGAGTACCAGGGGGAGGGGACCGGAGAATTTAAACCACTCTGCGCAATTTGGTAATTCGGCCCGGCCGTACCCATTCGACGACGAAGATATTCCCCTTGCTATCCCACGTTGCACCGTGCGGCGTGATGAACTGACCATCGGCCCACTGATCCTTCGGCAAGCCATTCTTCTCCCGTTTAGCAGGATCGGGATTATCGAACAGTTGGGTCACGAGATTGTTGTCTTTATCCAGGATCGTGATTCGGCCGCGCAGATCCGGGATCAGCAGATCGCCCTTCTGCTCATGAAAATGGCAGGGCAATCGAACGACGCCATCATCGCTCTTGCCTTGCACAAACGAAAGATGTTTCCCATCCAGGCTGAAATACTGCAGACGCTGATTCGAGCGGTCGGCGACGACAAGCTTGGCCTCGGCACCGCGGGTGTCGCACCAGATGCCGTGCGGGCAATTGGTCTTGCCCGGTTCCTTGCCGGCACCGGCGAAGGTGCTTAGATATTTGCCTTTGATGTCGTATCGATGGATGTAACTAAGGCCGTATCCGTCGGCGATGAAGAAATCACCGTTCGGGGCAAAGGCGACATTGGTGGGCACGTATCGGCCTTCACTGTCCTTGCCATCTTTATCTTTGTAGAGGCCCGCTTCCTTGGGATACTTCAAGTCGTAGACCACTTCACCATCGAGCGTTGTTTTGACCAGACGATGTTGGCCGGTCAATGCCAGATAGAGGAACTCTTCGTTGCCTTCCTTGCGAATCTGAAGTCCGTGCGCGGCACCCTGATATTCTTTACCCCAGGTCTTGATGACTTTGCCATCCGGATCGCAGACGAGCATGGAAGGTGTGCCCGTGTGATGGATGAAGATACGGCCCTGTGAATCTTCCTGCACGCCGTGACAATCCCCAAGCTTCACGTCGTCGGGGACTTGAATCCACTGATGCATCCACTCGTACTTGTGATTCCCACTGCCTTGAATGCTTCCCGGCCCGTTGGCTGGGATTTCGATCGCCCGCAGTACCATCGGTGCTGCAATGACGGCTGTTGCGGCAGCTCCGGCATTCTGCAAAAATTTACGTCGCGACGTGCCAGGCTTGATCGACTGTTTTTTCCTCTGCGCCATAATCGGCCTCCAGAAAAGGTTGCATCTCGTTCCGAATGAAAGCGAAACTGTATCTCAATTTTCTAGTACCGCCAATGTCGCGCGGCGTTGGGGAAATACGGCATTCATGTAGCATGGCCATCTTGGCCATGGATTGCGGTACCCCGCAATTTAGGTGGGTACTCCAGCCAATCAGTAAGAGCGAAGCGATCTTTCTCCTGGGATAGAAAAAGGATCGCTACGCGCTTGATGATTCGATCCGAGTACGTATCGAAATCGCGGGGTACCACGAACATGGGCAAGTTGTTCATGCCACGAAAATGTCCAACGCTCACAACAGCGGTGATAGCAAACTAACCGCACGATCAAAATACTGACGAATCAGATTCGGACGACTCCAGTCCGCGAAATTCAACTGGGTAGAATCGGCCAGATAGCTTGATTGCACGGCCCGAAGTTGTTCAGTCGCTTCTTTGCCGTAGAGCAGAACGCTCAGTTCAAAGTTGAGATTAAAACTGCGTACATCAAGATTGGCGGAACCGAACAGGCCAAAGGCATCGTCGACGGTGACCGTTTTTGAATGCAGCAGGCCCGGTCGATAAAGATGGATTGAGACACCACCTTCAAGGAGCTTTGAATAATGCGCTCGCCCGGCGGCAGCGGTGAAGAAATGATCCGCCACCTGCGGAACGATCAACTGGACTTGTACCCCGCGATCGGCGGCCATCAGCAGGGCAACCAGGGTCGGCTCATCAGGAACAAAATAAGGCGTCGTCAATACGATTCGGCTACGGGCCGACTGCACCGCACCCAGCAAAAGACGTCGATACGTTTGACCGACGGCAATCGGACCCGTGGGAACCACTTGCATCGAGATGTTCCCCGTGTGCGGACCGATGGCCGGGGGTTCAAGCATTGTGCCGGTTTCAAACGCCCAATCTTCCGCGAAGACGAGCCCGAGTTGATGGGTGATCGGCCCCGTAAATCGACCGGTCACATCCACCCACGGATTGCCATGTCGACCACCATAGTCTGGATTCACCAGGTTGTGACTTCCTGCGTAGGCCACCTTCCCATCAATCACCGCCAGCTTGCGGTGATTGCGTAGATCCATTCTCGGCATGCCTTGACGAATCAAGGTCACTTTCATCGCGGCGGCCACTTCCACGCCCGCAGCGCGCAACTCGCTTCCAAGCCCGGTCTCCCGGAAAAACCCGCGCGATGCAACAGCATCCGCCATCACTCGGCAATGAACGCCCCGCTTCACTGCGGCAATCAGTGCAATGGCTACCCGCTTCGCGGTCTGGTCTTTATCAAACATGTAGTAAAGAAGATGAATCTCCGATACCGCCGCCTCCATGTCCGCAACCAGTTTCGTCACGAATTGATCGCATGTCGGCAGGAACTCCACCGAGTTCCCCTCGATCGCGGGAAACCCGCTGATTTTCTGGGCTTGCAGGATCATCGGCGCGTATGCCTCGGGGACCTCCGAAACCACCGCATTTTGCTCCCCATTGGTCAACAATGCCGCCGCTCGATAATGCTGAACCACTTCGCGATGTCGAGCCACGCGCTGGGGGCCAAGACGTGTCTCGCCCAGCATCATGTAGAGCGACGTTCCGATATAAGGATGCAGAAAGATAACCCCAAGCCATCCCAAAGAGGCACCGGGCGCAAACTGCCGGCGCAGAATCACCGGCACCATGGCAATGCGAATGGCGTAACCCACCGAGATGTAAAGCACGAGCCAGGACATTTTGGACGATTCTCTAATGGCGAAAGCGTGGGTATCCTTGCAGATCAACGAGAGGCCGTCTATGCCTGAAAATGTAATTCCCGAACCCATGACTTCCCGGTTGGGTCGGTTTGCCATCGGGCTGGATTTCGGCACGCTGTCCGTTCGAGCGCTCGTCGTCGACATTCGCGACGGTCGAATTGCCGGCCATGCCGTGAACAACTACGCACACGGAGTGATCGATCAGACGTTGCCCCGCAGCGGCGCGGTTCTGCCCGCGGACTACGCGCTGCAGCATCCCGGAGATTGGCTCGACAGCGCAGGCGTCGCTTGCAAAGAGGCGATGCACCTTGCCGCCGTGACCCCCGATCAAATCATCGGTATTGGTGTGGATTTCACGAGCTGTACGATGCTTCCGACGATGGCGGATGGCACACCACTTTGCCTTCTGGAACCCTATCGCAGCACGCCTCTCGCTTGGCCGAAGCTATGGAAACATCACGCCGCCAAGGCCGCGACGGATCGCATCAATCTCATCGCCCGCGAACGCAATGAAGTCTGGCTGCAACGTTACGGCGGCACGATCGGGCTGGAATGGTTCTTCCCGAAAGTGCTGGAGACACTCCACTTCGCCCCGGAAGTTTACGCAGCAACGGAAGTCTGGCTTGAAGCGGGCGACTGGCTGGTATGGCAGTTGGTGAATGGCCCATTCCCACTTTGCGAAACGAACCAACTTGTTCGATCGACCTGCCAGGCCGGTTACAAGGCCATGTGGAATCGGCAAAGCGGATACCCACCGCGCGAGTTTTTCGCCGCAGTACATCCCGATTTGGCGGACATTGTCGCGACAAAAATGCCGGGGGTTTTATTAGCTCCCGGTCAGAAAGCCGGTGAGCTCACCCCGGACGCCGCGCACTTGCTTGGGCTGAAAGCGGGTATCCCGGTGTCGACTGCGATCATTGATGCGCACGCGGGCGTTCCCGGATCAGGCGTACCCTCTCCTTCGACGATGGTGATGGTTCTCGGCACCAGTGCTTGCCATATGATGAACAGCCGAATCGAACAGCTGGTTCCTGGAATTGCCGGCGTAGTTGAGGAAGGAATTTTACCCGGTTATTTCGGTTACGAGACCGGTCAGGCCAGTGTCGGCGATGCCTTCGACTGGGTCGCTCGAACCGTCGGCCTGTCATATGCGGAGTTGAACGAGCGAGCCGCGAGGTTGCCACCGGGTTCGGGTGGAGTGCTGGCGATCGATTGGTTGAATGGTTGCCGCACCCCGCTGATGGACGGTCATCTCTCCGGCGCGTTTCTGGGCATCAGGTTGAACACCAGACCCGAGCAGCTTTACCGCGCGATGCTGGAAGCAACCGCCTTCGGGCTGAAAACAATCGTTGAGATATTGCGAAATGCCGGCGTGCCCGTTCGACGATTCGTAGCCAGCGGAGGGCTGCCCGCCAAATCCTCCCTGCTGATGCAAATCTACGCGGATGTACTTGATGAACGGATCAAGCTGGCGGAAAGCGACCAATCCGTCGCGCTCGGGGCAGCCATCCTCGGATGCCTTGCGGCTGGTGAGGCGGTCACGGGATACGCCGGAATCAGCCAGGCGATTCACGCTATGGCCCGCGTTCGCAAAGACCTCATCTATCGCCCCGACCTCCGCGCGCGACGTGAATACGAAAAAGTGTTTTCGCTCTATCGCAATCTAACTAAAAGCAACGAAATCGTCGCCGAAACCATGCGCGAACTGCGCAAGCTATAAACAACCGCTTGAGAATCAATTCGTGGGCGGTCTTTCACGCTTCCCCTTGGATAGAGGCTTTTATCGACCCGGTACCACGGTTCTTGTTGGCACGCTGATTGGTATTCCCGTTGACTGCGAAGCAGAAGCCGAAGTGCGGGATTGAATGAATGCCCACGCTCCAAACACGCAAACAACGGCCACCATGCCGGCATAGAGGCGGGTCATCGTGCGATCAAATCGTCCGGTGCGGGCGGGGTCCGCGCTCATTTCATGTAGCGCCCGCATTCGCTCCGAAATACTCCCATGCGACCAGTTCCGCGCGGAGACGGGCATGTTATTGATCACCGCCACGCGATACAGCGCGGCGGCGAACACACCCGCACCGTATTCACCGACGTACGATGCAGGCTGGTACGCCAATAACGCCGCGGAAGCCACACTCCCGCCGCCGACAGCTTCCACATTCGGCTTGGCGGTAGTCGCTTCAGCGTGCGCGGTGTTTCCAGAATCTTTCTGCATCGTCCTGGCCGCATACACATCGGCTTGGCGCTCGAACCGTGGGCTGAGGAATCCGAACGCCAACACGAACGATCCAAAAAACAGAATCGATCCGACAAGTCCTTCGATGCGCTCCCAGGAATCCAAAGGATGATGACGCAGCTCGACGTACCAATGCCTTGCGTGCAGCATTAGTTGATCGCCGGGCCCAATCATGAATAGCATCGCGATGATGGCGAACAATCCAAACCACCATAGATGCCGGTGGACGACATGCCCAAGCTCGTGGGCAAAAACGGCTTCAATCTGCTGATCGGTCATCGTCTCCAGCAATAGATCCGAAAGAAGCACGTATCGAACCCGCGGAAACAATCCCATCACCGCCGCGTTACCCATCGAATGATCGGTTCGCCAGAGGAGGATTTCGCGATACCCGAGTTTGGCGTCGCGGCACATCGCTTCAAGCCGCCGCCGCAAGGGTGAATCTGCGAGTCGTTCCGTTCGCAGAGCGCGGCGAAGGAGTTCCGGGGCGAACAAAAACACAGCCACCGTTGCCGGAACCATCACCCAATTCTCAATCCCTTTGGCATCGCGCACATTCGCCAGAGCCAACGAGACGACCGTCAAATCGCGCAACAGAAGAATCAAAAATACCGGCAACAGTGTAAACAACACCTGCAATCGGAAATACGCGCTGATAGTTTCCCAAAAGCTCGGTGATGCATGAACCGGCAGATCATCGTTCAGGTTGACCAGCACGCTTTGATCGCGGAGCAATCGCTCGGCCGGATATTGCGACCACCACAACCCCACCCAGGTGAGCATCGCCGGCAATGTTCCCAGAATCACCTGCGGGCATTCCAAGTGCATCGCCGCACTCGGCCACTGATAAAACCAGGGGACGCTCGATTGAACAATCGAACCCCAGTTCAGGCAATAGATACCGACACCGAGCCAGGCCGGCACCATGAGGCGGACAATGTTCATCGCCTGATGAAATCGAAATAGCGGTCCGGATGATCCCTCGATCGCCTGCCGACAGGCCCAATAGTTCCAGGCACGCATTCCCAAGAGAAGTAGCGCGTAACCCCCCAGGAAGATCGCCAATGCAATCGTTGGCGAAAGACCTGTCGGGTCGCCGGCACCCAGCCCTTTCGACCAGGACATCCAACACATCAGAATTGCCAGCAATGCCAAACGAGCCACACGGTTCTCCGGAAAAAGAACGGTTACAAATCGTGCCACATACTACGCCATGATTCTAACACGAGTTTGATATTCTGGTCCCCTGCGCCCGGAGCTCATAGGTTTGTCCATTATTTAGCCGGGTCGCTTGCGACCCGTGTCCGAGGGCCACGGACGGCTGCCAAACACGGGTCGCAAGCGACCCGGCTAAATAAATCGACACGCATTGTACCAAGAGGCGACCGGAAAATTGCACGACTATGTCTCATAACCTGCAATTCCAGGTCCGACAACCTCTTTTTAACCCCATTTACCCGAAATTACCCATATTAACAAAAGTCAATGGGAAATCTGCCGATATAAGGAGTGTAAAGGCGACCAGTTTAACAAATCATCCGGCACCTTGTTAGGAGACTCCTATGGCAACGCTGACAGACAAGTCGAAAGTGAACCGTTTCAAACTGGCTGCGGAATCGAAAGGTTCTGAGCGCCGTGAGCATCGCCGCTACGAATTGGGTGGCCAGACGCTTAGCGTGAATCGCTGGGATGGCCGTCGCCGTGAAGCGATGGACTTCGGTTACCTCGTCGACCTTTCAGCCGGTGGCGTGCGGGTTCGCACGAACCAGGCCAACATCAAACAAGATCATCAGATCCGCGTTCGCCTCGAAATGCCCAGCTACGCCGGCATCTGCCCGTTCGTTGAAGCCAAAGAAGGCACCGCCAAACCGAAGAACGAATGGATCGGTTGGATGGCCGTCAGCCGCGTCAGCAAAACGTCAGACAGCCAATACGACATCTGCGGCCGCCTCATCGACATGGATGAAATGGATCGCGGAATGCTCGGACTCTACCTATCAACACAACCGCTCGCCGCTTAATAAAACCGCTTGCGGCATTGCGGCAACTGTTTCACACAATCTGACGTCGGGACCCCCGTCCAGCAAGCCTGCTGATTGATTGCCATCAAAAAACGGCGATCCCGAACACCGACCAGCCGACAGGATCTCCTTCCCCTGTCGGCTGTGTCGTTTTACGAACACGCCTACTAACCCATACTCCACTGTCCACCCACTTCTCGAATCACAATCCTCCCCGCTTGTTCCCCAGCCGCGGCAAGGATTCGTTTAATCGGATCCAGCGTCGGTTCATAACTCAGCGGAAAAGTGCTGTGATGCATCGGCAGCAAATGCTCGGCATTCATATGATTGGCCATTTCCCAGGCTTGTTCCGGCGTGGCATGCGCCTGAACGTACGGGTCGTATCCACCGATCCCAAGAATCGCCAGATCGATATCTGTCAGATCCTTGAAATGGTCCTGATAGGCGCTGTCACCACCGTATAAAACGCGGTGGTCGGCCGACTCAATCAGGTATGCGTTGTAACCACGATGCTGATCGAAGAACGTACGGGCGCCCCAGTGATTCACCTTGCGGGCGGTGAATTTCAGGCCGGAAAAATCGAGTGATTCACCCCACTGCAACTCCGCGACGCGCCGAAACCCAAGATCGCGAATCAGATCGAGCGTGTGATGAGACGTGATGACCGGTGTTTCTTTCGACAGGCGGCATAGTGTCGGTCGATCGAGATGATCGAAATGCGCATGCGAAATCAGGATTAAATCAATCGGCGGCAACTGGCTCACGGAAAGCGCCGGCGCAAACAATCGATGCGGGCCACCCGTGATCAGACCCAATCCAATACCCACCCGGTTACTCATCACCGGGTCCGTGAGAATCGTAAGATTTCCAATTCGCAACAATACGGTGGCGTGCCCGATCCAGACCGCCGACAACTTTTCCCGATGCCATTGCGATAAATCCGGAAGGCGCGGTTTGCGCACGGTATGAAGATGATCGAACCACCGCATCCGCCCGCGTCCGCGACCCAGCCAATCCGCCAGTCGCAAAACGGATGGGGAATGCTTCAGTTGATCCGTGATGTTTCGCCAGCTCATTAAGGGGTGCTGCTCCGTTGTTTATGAAATGATTATACGAACGGAAACGGCTCGAGGTTGAAGAACTTTCCAGTCCCCTGCCCCCATGTACTCATGGGGGCAGGGGACCGGATCACTCGATCTCCGCCGTCACGGGAAAATGATCGCTCGCATATTTCGCCAGCCGATCCTGCTCGATCCTGGCCGACTTGATCTTCGACCGATCCACGCCCCACGTCAAAATATAATCCACGCGCTGCCCGGGATACTGCGTGCTGAAAGTTCCCATCGTGGCGGCTTTCTCTGGATCTACCGCCGCCAGCGTGTCGACGTATCCGACATCGAGCAACGTTTGAATCACCCGTCGCGGTAGTTTCCCGCCGTTCTCCGTCCAATCGTTGTGTGTGCTTTCTTTACAATGCATCGGATTAATCTGCTGAACAGGGGAGTTGGAATTGAAATCGCCCATGAGAATATGCGGGATTTTATCCGCCCGATGCCTCGCGAAAACATCCAGCACTTCGGCCAGCTCACCTTCGCGAATTTTCTCATCGAGATCGGACGCATGCGGGTGAAAATGCAGCACACCGAACGTCCATTCACGACCTGTCGGTTCGACCACTTTCGCCTGGAGCAGGCACTTGGTTAATCCTTCGCGCAATGGCCCGTGATTGATCGTTTCAACGATCGGCCAACGGCTCAGCAAAGCCACCGAGCCCTTTTTCCCCGGCGCATGAATAAAATCCATCTTGAATCGATTCGCGATTCGTTCCAACGCCCACATAAAATCAGATTCGATCAACGCGATGACATCGGGCTGTTGAGCTTCGATGACCTCTGCCAGGGGGTCTGCCCGTCCTTCGCCGCCGTCAAGAATGTTATAGCTTACCAATCGCATAATGGGTGATCCGTTTATCGGGCCTGTCCTGTCCTTTGATTATCGGACTGCAACCGTTTGCAGAAGAAGATTTTTTTGGCAATAGGACATTTACATCGTACTGTTTTGGCTTAGCAAGTCACGGTCGGCGGACTGGTTTGGGATCGAGACGCCGGCTTGTGAGCAGAATGGCGCGGCTGGAAGGGAATGGGTTTTATGAGTCGTCTACGAATCGGAAAAGTGTTGGAGCAGATGGGCAAGTTGTCAGGCCATGACATTGATGAGATTCTGCACGAGCAGTCATCGGGCGGGAAAAAAAGCTTTGGAGAAATCGCTTTGACCTGGGGTTTGTGTCAGCCGGAACATATCTGGCAGGCGTGGGCTCATCAATTGACGGACGGTTTTGAGAACATTGATCTGAAGGAAACCGGGATCGATGCGCAAGCCGTAGCGCGTCTGCCGCGTGAATTGGCGGTTCGATTGTGTGCGATTGGTGTTCGACTGCTCGATGATGTGCTGGTGATTGCCGTGTGCGACCCGGCCCATATTGCGGTCTTTGAAGCGCTTCAGGAAACGCTGAACAACAAGCCCCGTTTTGTCTTGGCCGATGCCGCGCAGATTCGCGAAATGATCACTCGATATTATCCGGCCGAGACGTTGATGGTATAGCTCCATTCAACCGTATAATACCCGGCATGACTTATGAACTCGGGATCATCGGCGCGGGAAATATGGCAGAAGCGATCGTGCGCGGCGTGCTGAGCGCCGGCCTCCTTAAACCCAACCAAATTATCGCTGCCGACGTTGCGGCTCCGCGTCGTGATCTGTTCCAGAATGTTCTCAGCATCAAAGCGGTTGAAGACAATTCCGCGGTCGCGAGTACCTCGCGCCGCCTGCTACTGAGTGTCAAACCCCAGCAGATTCAAACCGCGCTGGCAGGTATCGGTGGCGTGATGAATGTTGAGACGCGCGTCATTTCGATCATGGCCGGCATCAGCACCGCCTACATCGAAAAGCATCTCGGCTCCGGGAAAGCATGGCGGGTCATTCGCACGATGCCGAATACACCGATGCTCGTGGGTGAAGGAATGGTCGGCATTTGTCCCGGAACCCACGCGACCGTAGAAGACATCGCCGACGCCAAACGATTATTCGAAGCCGCCGCGACGGTGATCGAAGTCAACGAGGACAAAATCGACGCCGTCACTGCGATGAGTGGTTCCGGCCCCGCCTATTTTTTCTATTTTGTGGAACACATGACCCGCGCAGGCGAATCGCTTGGATTGACGGCAGATCAGGCGAAAATGCTGGCGATTAAAACCGTAGTCGGTGCCGCGAAGATGCTCGCTACATCGCCCGATAGCGCGCAGGAACTTCGGCGTAAAGTCACCAGCCCCGGCGGGACGACACAAGCTGCCATCACGCACTTTGATGAAAATCACCTGGGCGACATCATCGGCGCCGCCATCACCGCCGCTGCCAAACGCAGCAAAGAACTCGGCGTGTAGAGGTGGCATGGGCGTCTCGCCCGTGCTTTTTTTCTTGGGGATGACTTTCTAAGCAAATGCACGGGCGAGACGCCCATGCCACAGGGCTAATACCACTTATGAGCTGCTAGAGCGTTTTGCACGTTGGTGTAGCGACATCGCTGGGTGCCACAGGTCGCGGTACTCCGAGACCTGTGCGTGTCGGCGGGCAACCTACCAACCTGAAAAGTGCTCTAGGTGGATTATACTATGCCGCGACATCAATAACCGCATGATGCTTCCCTCGGTGAGCATTGATCCGTATCATGCGATCCGGTCGATATTTTCCGGAGAGGAATATTCATGCCCAATCCACTGCAATCCCCCCGTTCCACGAGCCTTGGACTATTGCTTGCGCGCCTGCCTTTGGGTGCGCTTTTCTGTATCGCTGGCTACCGAAAGCTGGCCGTGCTGGGTCTGGCCAATTTCGTGTCGGACCATATCAAAAGCGTCCCCCATTACATGCCGCCCTGGTTTCCGAAGCTGTTCTTGAATTCGCTTCCGTTTGCCGAGATGGCACTCGGCACGTTCATCATTCTCGGGATGCTCACACGATTAAGCGCGTTTTTGACCTCCGCGCTTCTCATCAGCTTCATTATGATTCTGGGAATCAGCAATGACACTTTCCCGTTTCATCCGAACCTGCTATTCCTTGGAAATTCGCTCCTGCTTTTCTTCGCCGGGAGCGGCAGCATTGCCGTCGACGAAAAATTATTTGGGTCCAAGAGCAGTGGGTTTTCAAAGCACTGACATGCAGTTTAAAAGATGCTGATTACACAAGGTAATGCTTTGGTCCTCTCCCCCTGGGTACAGGTGGGAGGGGACCGGAAATTCCGAATCTTCGGCTACTCCGTGATTCGGTTGGTTTTCATTTGCCTCTTCTGCGTCGGTTGCACGCCGCGAATCATCCCACCGGCCATGCCGCAGAACGCGGTTCCCATTTACGTCGCGGATTACGGTCGGCATACCAGTATTGTCTTGCCTGATGAAAAGGGTGGCCTCGTGGAATTTTCCTGGGGGGACTACCGATGGTTCGCTGAGAATCACATGCGTGCCGGCGATGCGATCGCCGCGCTGTTTTGGTCCAGTGGATCGACCTTGGGGTGCCGACATATCCCGGCTGAATTACCGCACGATGAACTGATGATCGCACTCTCGGCAAAAAGGCTGCTGCGATTTCTCGCGGACGCCGATCAAGCGGCCGCCCTTCGGAAGTTGTTGATCGATCAATTCAACCTTCATCGCGATTCGATGATTTACAACAACGAACGCCAATTCTATTTCGTTCGCGATGACGGGCACTATTGGCTTGCGCACAACTGCAATCATCTGACCGCCAATTGGCTGCGCATGTTGGGTTGCCGGGTCGACGGCCTCATCATCTATTCTAATTTTGAGTTGGACGAGGTTTCAGATTCCCCGGAAATCAATCCAAAGAATTTCGCCGGATTTGTTCAGCCAATCGCTCCGTCCCCGCCATCTGACGTCACGCGTCCTTCACGATAACGCGACGACCTTCAAGATTCAGCCGACCTTGCTGGAAAAGTCGAATGCCTTCGGGGAATGCGATCTTCTCTTCTTCAAACACTCGGGCGGCCAGATCATCGGCGGTGTCATTCGATCGCACCGGGCATGTGCGTTGCAATATCACCGGCCCACTGTCGTAAGAGTCATCCACGAAGTGAACGGTGCAACCGCTGAGTTTACAGCCATAATCGATCACGGCCTGATGTACCTTATGGCCATACATTCCCTTGCCGCCGAAGCTCGGCAAAAGCGAAGGATGGATATTCATGATCTTCCCCGCATAGTGCGGCGAAATCACCAGCAGATTCAGCCAGCCAGCCAGACACACCAGATCCACTTTCGCCTGATCGCAGAGCGAGAAAATACGTTCGCTGAAGGAGCCTAAATCGCCGAAGGTCTTTCGATCGATGACATGATGAGCAAGACCCGCTTTGATCGCGCGCTCACTTCCACCCAGGCCGGGCTTGGAGGCCACGACGAGGCGGATGTCGATGTTCAAACGCCCCGCCGCTTTCTCATCGAGAAAATTCTGGAGCGTGCGCCCGGACCCGCTCAGCAGCACGGCGATTTTAAGAGGTGGGTACATTGAAATAATCTATTTGTGGCACGGGCTTCCAGCCCGTGCTGGCGATCTCAAATTCGAAGCGATCGCTACAATCAAACTCTTTTTTACACACTTGCCCGCCAACACGGGCTGGAAGCCCGTGCCACAATAAGTGTTTTAGGATTTCAACGCCCGCATCGCCATCGCATCACGCGTGGAAAGATCCGGATATTGCGCATCCGCTCCGACATCCGGCCGGCGTTTCCAGCTTCGGGCACAGGCGGCGTAGTCATTGCGGCGGTCAACGATTTTCACCGTCACGGCCGGGCCGGGAATGTCTTTTTCGGCAAGCGTGAAATGACCGCAACCCACGAGATCTTCCAGATCCGTGCCGTACCGCTGAAGCTGTCGGCGCGTGGCATCATCATCGATTTGATAGATGATTTCCGCTTCGCCGGCTTTGTTCAGGCCAGTCTCTTTCTTGAGCTTGTCGAGCTGGCCAAGGGCATCATCGCGCAGGCTCATCAGCAGTTTCCATTCCGCTTTCTGATCCTCGCTCACCGCACGGCCGCTGGGTTCGGGCAGCCAGGCGAGATGGATGGACTGCAATCCGGCATCTTTCCCGGGCTTGTGCGGGATGTGTTCCCACACTTCATCGGCGGTGAACACGAGCATGGGTGCCAACAGTTTGCTGAGGGCGATCACGGTCGTATGCATGACCGTCTGACATCGCCGCCGAAGCGGGCTGCCGGGGATTTCGCAGTAAAGCCTGTCTTTCATCGCGTTGCCATACACGGCACTCAGTTGCACCGCGCAGAAATCATGCACCAGACGGAAGACGCGGTGGAGTTGATACGCATCATAGGATTCGGTCACGTCCGCAATGAGCAAATCCAGTTGATGAAGTGCCCAGCCATCCAGGCTGCTTTGCGGCACTTCCTGCGCATCGGTTCGTGGGTCGAAGTCATAGAGATTTGACAACAAAAATCGCAGCGTGTTGCGGATCTTGCGGTACTTGTCGCCAAACTCCACGAGCGCTTTGGGGCTCGCCGGAATGTCATTCTGGTAGTCGACGCTGCAACACCAGAGGCGCAGAACATCGGCACCATGTCGATTGATTTCATCGACCGCTTTCACATATTCCTTGTCGCTCTTGCTGACCTTCGTGCCATCCGGCTTCACGATGAATCCGTGCGTCAACACCTGTTTAAAGGGTGCTTTTCCGGTAGCGCCTAGCGAAGGCAAGAGCGATAATTGAAACCACCCGCGATGCTGATCCGAACCTTCCAGGTAAAGATCGGCGGGGAATTTCAGATAGGAACGACTTTGCAGCACCGCCCGCCATGAACTGCCAGATTCAAACCAGACATCGAAAATATCTTTTTCCTTGCGGAGCTTCGATGTCTCGCTGAAATGGGTTGGGCAAGCGGTTTGATCGCAACTGAGAAGTTCGGTGGGTGTTTCGGTGAACCAGGCATCGGATCCCTTCTCGCGAAATCGCGTCGCCACGGCGCGCACGCTTTCAGGGGTGAGGAGGGCTTCGCCTTTTTCGTTGTAGAAGACGGGGATCGGCAATCCCCAGGCGCGTTGACGCGAGATGCACCAGTCCGGCCGTGATTGCAGCATTCCCTGCAGGCGAGCCTGACCCCACGCCGGGACGAAATCAACGCCATCTTCGATGGCATTCATCGCCCGATCTCGCAACGAGCGCGGCGTACCGGTTTCACCCGCCGCGAGGAACGGCCTTTCCATGGAGATAAACCACTGCTCCGTCGCCCGGAAGATGATGGGTGTCTTCGTGCGCCAATCGTGCGGATAGCTATGGAGGATCGGCACCGTCGCAAAAAGCCGCTTGCGGTTTAGCAGTTCCGCCGTGATAAGCCCGTTTCCTTCTTTCGTCGTCTTCCCGCGCAGGAACTCCGGCACCGTGTCATCAAATCGCCCACTGGCCAGCACCGGACAGTAAACCTGCAACCCATGTTTTCGGCCAGTGTCATAGTCATCTTCACCATGCCCCGGCGCGGTGTGAACCATGCCCGTGCCATCGGTCGTGGTGACATAATCCGCCGTGAGAATCCGGCCTTTGTAGTCCAGGAACGGATGAACATACTCCGCGCGTTTCGAGAGTTCCTCACCCGTCATGGTTTCATCCAGCACGCGTACATTTTCGATCTCGTTCCCAAGGCCAAAGACTTTTTCGCGGAGATCAGTTGCCACAATGCCGAGGCGGCTTTCACCCGCGCGGGTGTACTCGACAAACGCGTATTGAATCTCCGCATGCACCGCGATCGCGAGATTGGCCGGCAGTGTCCAAGGGGTGGTCGTCCACACGAGGAAGTAGACGGGCTTGTCGAATTTCTTCGCGACTTCCGTTCCCGGAGCCACCGGAAACTCGACATAAACACTCGGATCTTCAACGTCTTTATATTCCAGTTCCGCATCGGCCAGCGCAGTTTGGCTGGCGACTGACCACGGAACGGGTTTGAGTTGCTTGTAGACCAGTCCGGCTTCGACAAATCGCGCGAAGACTTCCAGCGTCTCGGCCTCATACTCCGGCTTCATCGTCAGGTAAGGATTCGCCCAATCACCGAGAATCCCCAGCCGCTGAAACTGCTCGCTTTGCGCATGCGCATATTGCTGAGCAGAGGCGTAGCAGAGTTGCCGTACTTCAACGGTACTCATCGCGCGGAAATCCTTGCCGGCTTTCTTGGTCTCCTCCTGAATCTTGTGTTCGATCGGCAGGCCATGGCAATCCCAACCGGGCACATACGGCGTTTCGTACCCTTCCATCGTGCGGAATCGGAGGATCACATCTTTCAGCGTCTTATTGATCAGATGCCCGATATGGATGTCGCCGTTGGCGAACGGTGGGCCATCGTGCAGCACCCATTTGCCTTTGCCATGGCTGGCGCGGTCGGTGAGAATCTTTTCATACAGCCGCGCTTCCTGCCACATCTTCAGGCGAGCGGGTTCATTCGTCGTGAGCTTGGCCTCCATCGCGAACGCGGTTTGCGGAAGGTTCAGCGTGGTCTTGTAATTCTTTTTTTCAGCGGCTTCGGGGGTCATGATTTCAGTTCAGTTGAAAGTCTATGTCGATTCACGGTGCGGCGTTCGCAGGGTCCGCTTTAGAACCTTGGAATTTTCAGGTGGCGTGGGCGTCTCGCCCGCGTTTTCTTCACAAGAAAGCACGGGCGAAACGCCCATGCCACCACTTTTTTCTCAGGCGCTCTAGCGGACCCTGCGAAGAGCGTTACGAACCAATCACTGTAACGGGAAATGCCTCGATATTCGAGGCCGACGACTCGAGATGAATGCTTCGCCAACCTCCGCGGATAAATCGAAGATAGCTGAAACTGCCGAGCAGAATGCCATACACCGTCGAAGCTACCCATGGGCCGGCCGCCCCAAACTGCGGCAGATATGTCGCAATTGCACGGCCCCCTGCCACGGTAATTCCCCAGCACAACGTCATCGTGGCGATGGCGGGAACCAGCGTATCACCAGCCCCACGCAGCGCGCCATTATAAATGATGTACATCGCATCGAAGAATTGATAAATCGCCGCATACACCAGCAGCGTCGAACCGATGCGGAGAATTTCCGGATTACTCGTAAACAGCTTGAGGAGTTGATGCCTTGCAAATAGAAAAATCAACCCACAACCCAGCATATAGATGGCCGCCAGGATAAAACCCAATCGAGCCCGCTGCACCGCGACATCCGGTTGCTTGGCACCGATATATCGACCAACGAGCGCCGTGACCGCCGTCGAAAGCCCATACGCGGGCATGAAGCTCACGGAATAAAATCGAAAGGTAAATGCGTTGGCGGCCATGGTGTCAGTGCCGAACGGGGCCATCACCCACACACTGAAAAGCGACCACGCGAGCACATCGGCAACCAACTGTGCGCCCGATGGCAAACCGACCGCCAGCATCGTTCGAAACTGGCTCCAGCGAAATTTCCATTCGCCCAGAAAATAGTTGACGCGGATCTCTTTACGACTCGCCAGAAAAACCAATGTCGACATCTCGATGAGCACCCCCACGTTTTGCCCAAGCGCGCTGCCGCGAATGCCCATCGGAGACAAACCCAGCTTGCCATAGATAAAAATCCAGGCGGCCAGCGCATTCATGCTCACGCCGATCAGCGTGGCGATCAGTACCGCGAACGGGCGATCGATCGCCAGCATAAATTGCGAAAAAGCGACCTGAACCAGCTTCAATCCCGCACCGGCGATCATAATGCGAAGGTAAGTTGCCTCGACGTTCACCATGATTTCCGCGTGCCCGAACATTCGGAAGATCGATCGCGCAACGGGTAACACTGCGAGTAATGCGACCGAATAAAGAATGGCGAACCAGATTCCCTGCCATAGATATTGCCCGCAGCCACGCCGATCACCGCGACCAAAACATTGGCTGACGAGGGTATTCACGACCATCAGCGTGCCGAACCCAATACTGATGAACGCGAACGAGAGCATGCCACTGTTTGACGCCGCCGTCGGTTCCAATCCCGTGGCTTTGTTCGTGCCGAAGTGCGATAGCATCCAGGTGTCAATAAACTGCATCAGCGTATACGAAGCCATCTGTGCGACCGTTGGTCCGGCCAACAACAGCATCTCCGCGAGCGGAGTTTTGCGAGGCGAGGCTTCGGTCAATTCAACGGTCATGGGAGAGTCAATACTAACGGCAATTCGCCAGGAAGAAACGGGTGGGATTTGCAAGACAAATCAAAAGCGGTTCTTGACAATTTCGCCGTACCTGATTTCCCCCTCTCCCGGTACTCCGGGGGAGGGTTGGGGTGGGGGGAACTCCGCTGACCACCTCAGTATTTTAAGAAAGGCCCCCACCCTTGCCTCCCCCGGAGTAGGGTCCGTCGATTTATCTCCCGCCGCGGAATATCACGATTCGGCCGGCACTTTCCAGTCGGGCTGAAGTTTTCAGGTTCCGCCGGCGGGAGATGACGCGCGCCGTTGCCCGCAGTTGGCTTTCCGGCCTTTTGGCACCTGG
>JBBRMF010000048.1:0-25611 GCA_038230975.1 Tepidisphaerales bacterium | reverse complement strand
CATCATCAAGAACGCAACTTGCCAATCCACCCGCGCATCCCCTGCGCGGCTGCAGAGGAAGATGATGCTCGCGACGCCATTGATCAAGGTGGAGAGCAGGACTTTCATCGCGTTCATCTGATTGAGGTTGTCGAGGCCGACGAAGGAAAGACCCGCGAGCATCAGCACGCCGATGCCCGCGCCGAAGTATCCACCGTAGACTGCGACGACGAACTGGATCGCTCCAACGGCAAGTGTCCAAACTAGCGAACGGTGTTCGTGCCCATCCCCACGGCCGGCCCACCGCGCGATCGGTTTACTGAACGCGAAGATCAACGTCGCCAGCAACAGCAGCCACGGGATGACCAGTTTGAAGGAAGCGACGGGGGTGGTTTTAAGGAGAATCGCTCCGACCGTTCCGCCCACGAGGCTGATGATCGAATAGAGAATCAGCATGCCCTTGGGAAGCCGCTTGACGTCGCTCATCGCGGGAAAAATTGAAGCGGCCGAACCGGGCCAGAGTCCGATCGTGCTGGTCATGTTGGCGACTTTGTCGTTCATGCCCATCACGCCGGTCAGTGCGGGAAAGGTTATGAATGTTCCACCGCCCGCCACCGCATTGACGGCCGCCGCGAGGAATGAAGCCGCCGCCACGAACAACAACTGAATCATCGGCCCGAAAGTAGCGGAGTGGAGATTTCACCGCAAGAGGGATTGCCATCCTGGAAAGGTGAGAAGTGAATTTCACGTAGCATGGGCTACCAGCGCATTCTACGTGATACCGCGTTTTTATTTACTTCGCGGTTCCGGTGAACCCAGCTTCTGCCAAGGCAGCCATCAACGCCTTGGCGTTGAAGTTGCCATCGACCGTAAAGGTCTCGGCACCCTTGGTTGCGTTATCGCCGGTCACGCCCGGGACGGATTTGATCGCCTTCTCTGCGGCGGTCACACACTTGCCGCAGCAAAGATGTACACCGCTCACCGTCAATGTCGAAACTTTTTGATCGGCCCCGGTACCGGCCTTCACCTTCACTTTTGAATTGTCACTCGTCCCTGTGTACCCGGCGGCGACAATCGCATCGACAGCCTTTTGAATCTCCACCGTGCTCGCGCCGGTCAACGCCACCGAACTGTGTTCGATCTTCGCGGTGACTCCGGGCGCAGCCGCAACGGCCTTATTCAGCCCTTCGGTACATTTCTTGCAACAATTATGCACGTTCGAAAGCGTGACCGTTTCTTCGGCGAAAGCGGCGGTAGTGATCAGGCTCAGAACAACGATGGAAAGAGTTTTGAATTTCATACCCGGTTTATGCCACGAAGATCGAGCGAGGTCAATATTGATCGGTCGCTGCGAGAAACCGAGTTTCATTCGAGGAACATCGCGTCGCCGTAGCTGAAGAAACGATATCGCTCTTCAATCGCGATTCGATAAAGCCGACGCTGTTCATCGAGCCCCACGCGCGCGGCCACCAAAGCAATTAGCGTACTTCGCGGCAAATGGAAATTGGTGATCATCGCGCCGACATGCTTCCAGGAATATGGCGGATAAATGAAAATATTCGTCTGACTGCTCCTGGCGATAAACGGTTCTCCAACGGGCTGACTCTCCAACACGCGCGTCGCGGTCGTGCCTACGGAAATGATCCGACGGCCTTCCCGTTTGGCCCGATTGATCGCTTCCGCTGCGGCGACATCGATCGAGTAAGCTTCCGTGTGCATCGCGTGTGTTTCAAGCGTGTCCACCGTCACCGGTTTGAATGTTCCCATTCCAACATGCAAGGTGATGAACGTTTTCTCAATGCTCCGTTCGGCCAGTTCCGAAAATACCGCATCGGTGAAATGCAGTCCGGCGGTTGGCGCAGCCACCGAACCCGGCGATTTGGCATAGACCGTTTGATACCGATCTCGATCAAATGAATCGAGTTCATCCAATTCTTTTTCCCGCTTAATATAAGGTGGCAATGGCATGCGACCGATCCGCGCCAACAGCCCAAACGCAGACTCACCGCTTGCGACCGAGACCAGATATTCACCTTCCCCGCGTTTATCGAGTACCGTTACGGCGACCTCCGGCGCTTGGATGAACCGCAACTCGATTCCCGGCTTCATCGGCCCGAGATTTTTCAGAAGCACCCGCCATTCACCTGCGCGAGTCTCGGCCAAAAAGAGACCCTCCATTTTTCCACCGCTGCTTTTTTGCAACATGAATCGCGCCGGTATCACCTGGGCGTCATTGAATACCAGCAAATCACCGGTATGTAGTAGCTTGGGGAGGTCCGAGAATGTTCGGTGCGAAATCGAACGATCGCCGATCTGATAGTGCAGCAGCCGTGACGCTGCCCGATCCGGTGAAGGGGCCTGGGCGATCAGTTCGGGAGGTAGCGCGAAATCAATCTCGTCGGTTCTCATCTTCCTCTTCGCGATTTGTGTTCCCGAAAAACATGGCAATGGCGTGTCGCCCATGCTTTTTTCTAAAGAAAACGCGGGCGAGACGCCCACGCCACCGATAAATTCTAAGGCTCAGGGCGAACCCGACAAAATTCAATATTGTGTGATCGCGAACAATCATTTTGGCCGGGCCGTTGAAAACCTCCCGGCGGACAATCTAATTCAGCACAAGCGAACGACGAAGATCCTGCTCGCTGGCAGCAATTGTCAGGGGAATGCGCACCCAGAATGTGGCCCCCTGTGCCGGTACGCTCGCCACCCCGATCGATCCCCCGAGCAATACGATCAACTCTTTCGAGATCGCCAATCCCAAGCCGGTCCCGCTGTGTTCACGCGTGACCGATCCGTCGATCTGACGAAACTTTTCAAAAATCATTTGTTGTTTATCCGGATCGATTCCCGGTCCCTGGTCGGTGACCGAAATGCGGGCCCAGTCGTTTCCATCCCGCTCGGCTTTAAGGTCGATTTTTCCATCGACCGGTGAAAATTTAATGGCGTTGGATAAAAAATTGTAGAGCACTTGCTGGAGTTTAGGGCCATCCGTGTGAAGCAAAGGCAAATCAATCGTGACGTTGGGAAAAATCGTCGCGCCTCTTTTTTCCGCCACTGGCTTGATGATGCTGACCAATCCCTCGAACAGATCGTTGAGCGAGAGTGGTTCCGATCGAACTTCCATGCGGCCGGCTTCAATTTTGGCCAGGTCGAGCAGGTCGTTAATAAGTTCCAGCAGATTCCGACCGCTCGTCAGAATATTCTGCAGGTAGCGAATCTGGCGGCCTTCACCGGCGTTCATGTCGCGAAGTAATTCGGCAAATCCAAGAATCGAATTGAGCGGTGTGCGTAACTCATGGCTGACATTGGCCAGGAATTCACTTTTGAGACGGTTGGATTCATAGAGCGCCACATTGCTCTCGGCCAACTGGTTTAACTTCAGGTCGAGCCCTTTGTTGATGGCGCGCAGTTGATCCTGACTCTCCTTGAGATTTGACAGCATCACATTGAGCGTGCGCGAAAGGGTTTCAAATTCGTCACCGCTGTTAATGTGCGAGCGAATATTTAAATCCCCCTGGCTCACTTTTTCGGCGGTGTCCTGCAGCACACGCACGGGTTGAAGGATCAACCTTGTCGTGATGAGGTAAAAGACGATCAGTGCCAAAGTGCCGGCAAGCAAGCCTGCGCTGAGAAGAAAAATGCGATTCAAGAGCAATTGATTCGTGTCAACTTGAGAACGCATGTCGATCGAGACCATGCCGACGAGTGAAGCCGCGACGGGCCGGGTTGAAGGGCCGGCAGGCGTGGCGTTGGATTCCGAAGAGTCGTTTTCCCATTCGCGGTCGGTGACGGCGGCATTTCCGTTGTGGCAACGAGCACAACCTGCATCCGTTCGCAATGCACGCGCGTAGCGATACTCCGGCTGCGATCCATCGCTCGGCGAAATAAGCCGCGTGAAAATATCTGTTTCAGGATGTTCTTCTAGCTGCTTGACGGCCCGCTTTTCAAATGAGGTCAGCGATCCTGTAGCCGAGGCATTGAGAAGAATTAAATGTGGTGCCGTCACCCCGCGACCTGCCAACGCCTCTGAAAGTGCGGAAGGTCGAGACGTTGCTCGATTTTTCTTTATGCTTTTTGTAGTGGGCTGCGACGGGAAAGTTGTGGGTCGCACATTGATGGGAATTCCTGAGAGATGATCAGCCAACGCATCATCACAGAGAACGCGTGCAGACCGTTCATTGATCTGTTCGGTCAATTGCTCCATTCGCTGCCAAGGCACGAAAAGAGCAGCCGAGATGATCAATGCGACCGCCGCGCCAAATAATAATTGGCATTTAGCAGCGAGTGAAATTCGCATCTGCCGAAGTCTTTTGAACATTTTCGCGTGATTATATCGCCCTTCGAAGAAAAATGAACGTTGTCATATTCGGGGAATGTCGGGTATGACTTTTAGACACACCTCCAGTTGGGAGGTTGACATTGGCGAGTTACCGAGGCCTACCATGAGCATCTCCGGGCGATTGTTGGTTGTGGAGGACCAAGAACTTGAGCGCAAATCCATCATGCAACTTCTGAAAAGGGAAGGATTTCAAGTTTTTGGCGCGGAAAGCGCAGACAAAGCGATCGGTTACATTGATGAAAATATCGATGTGGTCCTGAGCGATTTGCATATGGGTGACGTGAGCGGACTTGATTTGCTGACTCTATGGAAGCTAAAGAAACCGGATACGCACTTTATTGTCGTCACCGGTCATAGCAGCATTGATTCTGCGGTCGAGGCCATTAAGAAGGGTGCATATGATTACATTACGAAGCCGGTCAATCCCGATGAGTTGATCCTGCTCATCAAGCGAGCCATCGAAACGAAGCAGAAGGATCAGGAAATTGAAAACCTGCGGCGGCGATTGGATGACAAATTTGGTCTGGACCAGATTGTCGGCCAGTCGAAACAGATGAAAGATGTGTTTGCGAAGGTTCAGCGAGCCGCGCCGGTGGATAGTACCGTTTTGATTCTGGGTGAAAGCGGCACGGGTAAGGAATTGATCGCGCAAGCCCTGCATCACAACAGCCCACGCAAGAAGGGGCCATTCGTCGCTGTCAACTGTGCGGCAGTTCCCGCATCGCTTGTGGAAAGCGAACTGTTCGGACATGTACGCGGCGCGTTTACCGGCGCCACCGACCGCCGGATGGGTCGATTTGAGCAAGCGGATGGCGGGACGCTTTTCATCGATGAAATCGGTGATTTTGAACTGGGCCTGCAGGCCAAACTGCTGCGTGTGCTGGAGACATTTACGGTGACGCCGGTAGGGGGACATGAAGATCGCAAGGTAAGCGTGCGGGTACTGGCGGCGACCAGCCGTGATGTGACAAAAATGGTTGAGCAAGGAACCTTCCGTGAGGATCTCTACTATCGACTGAACGTGGTCAGCATCACACTGCCTCCCCTTCGGGATCGACCCGATGACATCGCGCTGCTGGTGGGGCATTTCCTAAAGGAAATTGCCGAGAAAAAGCACACTCCTCCCAAGCGGATTTCCCCGGAAGTCATGCGTCGCTTTCAAACCTATCGGTGGCCGGGAAACGTGCGCGATCTCCGCAACGCTCTGGAAAGCATGATGGTGCTGGCCGAGGGTGAACTGCTCACCGAACGCGATTTACCCGAACGCATTGCCGCCAGTGGCAAAGAGCCCGCGATATCCGGAGAAATACCAACAGGCCTTACCATGGATGAGCTTGAAAAGCTTGCCATCATGAAAGCGCTCGATGAGTGCGCCGGGAACCGAACCCATGCCGCAGGGCGGCTGAAAATCTCGGTCAGGACTCTTCAACGAAAGTTGCAAAACTATCAATTGGAGGATCGGGCCTCCACCCAAGTTCCCGACATCGTGGCATAGCGGCGACAATATGACTTATACTGCGACATAAATGTATGTGCGACGTCTTAAAGCGTCCGCGTTTGGGTTCTCTTGTCTGTTTGCCAAGCCGTGTGGTGTGCCTGGCAGCCCAGAATTAGCTCACTATCCTGAGATCTTCAAGAAATCTCCGTGGCGGCACGAACCTTGCTCAACAGTTCTCTGAAGCCAATTGGCCGTGTTTTGGTCGTTTGGGAATAGGAGAATTTATGTCAATATCAATGGATCGCTTCGAATCGTCACAAGGGCATTTTCCGACGTATGATCCCTTTGAAGGATCAGCAAAACCGGTTGTGGTGTTTCAGGTTCAGTGCCGCAGTTGCGGATTTGAACCGGACGACGTGGTGACACCCCCGCGCATGTGTCCTAAGTGTCATGGTGAATCATGGGAGAGATTCGCCAAACCCGGAAGCATTTTGGATAATGCGAACCGGTATTGAGACGGTAGGTTCTTATTAGAGCAATCGCGAGAGCGAGGCGGGTTCCACCCGGCCTCGCTTTCTTGTTCCCACTTCTTCCGAGGAGCAATGCCTTGCATCCGGCCTTACGCGGGCTACACTTTTGAACCGTTCGTTTGAATTGTAATCCGGCGTGAGGAGCAATCTGTCTATGTCTCGACCCACTACCAACGTCTGCCTGATCGGCCATAAGTTCATGGGCCGAACGCACAGTAATGCCTACCTGAAAGTCAACAAATTTTTCCCTGAATTGGCGCTCGTGCCGAAGATGCACACCGTCGTGGGCCGCAATGAGGCGGAACTCAAACATTTTGCCGAAGAGTGGGGCTGGGCCAAGACTTCAACCGATTGGAAAGCCACGCTGCAGGATCCGGAAATCCAGCTTGTAGATATCGGCACACCCAACAACATGCACCGTGAGATGGCGATTGCGGCATTGGAAGCGGGTAAACATGTCGCCTGCGAAAAACCGCTCGCCCAGAATTTGGCGGAAGCGAGGCAGATGCTGGAGGTGGCGAGAAAAGCGAAAAACTCCAAGACCTTTGTTTGGTATAACTATCGCCGTGTGCCGGCAGTGGCGCTGGCGCATCAGTTGACTAAGGCAGGGAAGATCGGCCGCGTTTATCATATTCGGGCTTACTACCTGCAGGACTGGGCGGCTCCAAGCGTCCCGCTCATTTGGCGGTTCAGCAAGGAAGTCAGCGGTTCAGGCGCGCACGGTGATCTCGGGGCTCACGTGATCGACATGGCGCGCTTCATCACCGGCGATGAATTTTCGGAAGTCAGCGGCGCCATTACCGAAACGTTCGTCAAGGAACGCGAGATCCCGTCGCAAGGTTCCGGCGGAGGCATTGCCTCCGGGGCTGCTGCCGCCAAGGGAAAGATGGGAAAAGTCACCGTCGATGATGCAACCCTCTTTCTTGCCCGCATGAAAAGCGGCGCAATGGCCAGCGTCGAAGCGACTCGTTTTGCGACCGGGTATCAAAATAAAAATGGGCTTGAAATCCACGGAGAAAAAGGAGCCATTCGCTTCGATTTCGAAGACATGAATCGGCTCTATTTTTATGATGCCACCGCCGAGCGAAAAGTTCAGGGATGGACGCAGATCATGGTCACGCACGGCGGCGATCATCCCTACGCCGCCAACTGGTGGCCGGATGCCCACATCCTGGGGTACGAGCATTCGTTCATCAACCAGGTTGCGGACATGATGAGCGTGCTAAGCGGCAAGCCGCCAGTCGTCCCATTGCCGGATTTTGAAGATGCGTACAAGACGCAATTGGTTCTTGAAGCGGCGTCGATGAGCGCCGAGCAGCATCGACCGGTGAAAATCGCCGAGCTGGAATGAGTTCTTCCCGGAACGCCAAAACCGTCGCAACGCATTCATCTATTTCTTTTCCATCCCACTCTCAGGTACAATCGATCGCAACACACGACGAGGAGACACCCTATGGCTTTTTCCCGCACGCTTGCGACTCTCTGCCTTCTACCCGCTTCTTACGGTTTGCTTCTGACCGGCTGCGCCAAGACGATGAGTACCGTCGGGCAACCTGTTGCACCGAAGGAAGAACCGCAGTTGGCGGCGGATGTTTCCAGCCGCGTTCGGGAGATTCAAGACCGGGTCAACCAGCTTGATGCGGCCAGCCAGTTGCTTCCCGGAAATTCCGAGCGGGCCAATCGTGAATTGATTCAGCAATGCTTTGGAGATCTGACCCGGATCCTTCCCTTGATCGAAGGAGATTACCAAAGCGGTGAATTCCGACAGGGCATTCGAGTCCTTGAAAGCGCACGCCAACAGTTGGCTTCGGGTTCCACGGACCTTGCTTCCGAGCCGACGATTGGGCAAGGCCTTCGCGCCTCGCTTCGATTGCTCGAAAATCTAAACAGCATCGTCTTTTCGCAGGACGGTGAGATCACCAAACGACTCGACGTCGTCCGCCAAAAGATCGATCAGTTGGACACCGCCCACGGCGCGATGAACCGGGTCATCGCCTCGCAAGCTGTTCGCGGCGCTGCCGATGTGTTGCAGAAAATGTCGAACTCGCTCATCGATCGCGCCGGACTCGAGGGTAAACCCACCACGAATCCCGCCACCAAACCCGATGCCGGTGGAACGGCGATGGTTCGATAAATATGGTCCGTGGTCAGTTGTCCGTAATCAGTTGTAAATGTATCCCAAACGTTCTTTTTTTCACTACCAAAAACAACTGACAACTGACAACTGACCAAGAGCAACTGACTACGAACAAATGTCCTGGATCACTCTCTGCGAACTAGCCGATCTCCGTCCTGACGAAGGCAAATATGTTGAGGCCGGCGGGTATCAGCTTGCCGTGTTCTTGCATGAGGGGAAGGTCCATGTTCTCGACAATCATTGTCCGCATGCCGGGGCCAATCTGGCCGGTGGATGGATCAATGCCGGATGCGTGGTCTGCCCAAAACACGGGTGGCCATTTCATCTTGAGAATGGCCAACTTCGAGAAACTCCATCCGTATCAGTCGCGGTCTATCCGGTTCGGTTGGTGGAACGCGAATGGGAACCAACGCTCATCCAAATTCAGTTGCCTGAAATCTAATTCGCATTCTCTGGGCAATATCGAGTTCTTCGGCCTGAAAGCGCAAATCATGGGCGGGCGTGGTACAACCGATAATACGGTAGATGTTTGCAGATACGCTC
This sequence comes from Tepidisphaerales bacterium, assembly GCA_038230975.1. Lineage (GTDB taxonomy): Bacteria > Planctomycetota > Phycisphaerae > Tepidisphaerales > Tepidisphaeraceae > JANXVV01. The sequence goes on along the minus strand of JBBRMF010000048.1, from coordinate 16,645 downwards.
AAAATTGACCGTCCGACCGTCGATATTCCGGCTCGCACTGTATGCCTTGTTGCCGCCGCACTTTCGCTCGGTTTCGCGATTCATATCAACAACGGCCTCGTGCAGCCCGGCGCGATCCTGTGGCTGTCGCTGGCGCTCGTCATGGCGTTCACCGCATTCTGGAAACCCACGCGAACGTCGCTGCTCTCCCGCCATGCTCCCCTTGTTCTGCGTTCCCTCACCGTTTGCGGCTTAGCCATCCAATTCTTCCTCCTTTTCCTCAATCGCTCCAGCGACGGTTGGAAAAGCAACGCGTCCACATACGTTTATTTCGGACTATTGAGCACGTCCGCACTGCTCTGCGCCGGAATGGTCGCCTATCCCAAATATGCACGTCGTATTTTCGCCATCGTTCTACTCGTATTCGGCCTAATGGGAATATGGATGCTCAGCACGGGACCGCGCCCCAAGATCGACGTTTGGCAGGCTCAGATGGCCGGGCTCGATGCAATGACGCACGGCATCGATCCGTGGAGCAGCACCTTTCCGGATGTCTACAATCTTCCCGATATTTACGCGCCGGGAACGGTTCAAAACGGCATCGTTCAACTGGGATTTCCGTATCCGCCGTTGTCCGTGCTGTTTGATTTGCCGGGATACTGGATTTTCCACGACTATCGCTATTCGAATCTGGCCGCAATGATGATCGCGGCGGCGTGTATCGCCTATGCTCGACCGGGTCACACCGGACCCATGCTCGGGGCACTGTTTCTGTTTACACCGCGCGTTTTTCTGGTGCTGGCGAACGGTTGGACGGAGCCCGTGGTCTCGATGTTCCTCGCGGCAACCGTGTTTTCCGCCTGTCGAAGACCCAAGGCTGTACCGTGGATTCTGGGCCTTTTTCTCGTAAGTAAACAGTATCTCCCGTTGGCCCTTTTGCCGGCCATGCTTTTAGTGAAACCGAAGTGGAATGTGCGGGATGCTGCGGTTTTACTTGGAAAAGCCGCATTGATCGGCGCGGCAGTCAGCCTTCCGCTGGCACTTTGGAACACGCGCGCGTTTCTTCACAGCACCTTGCTCGTGGCAAACGGTGCGAAGTTCCGCCTGGATGCTTTGAGCTACTTCGCGTATTACGCGCAAACTCACGATTGGACCCCGTCTCAATCGCTGGGAAGCGTCAGTTTTCTGGCGGCCATCATTGCGGGGATCTTCGTGCTTGTTCGGGGTGAGCGCTCCGCCGCTGGATTCGGCGCGGGCGTCGCGCTGGTATTCATGGCATTCTTTTGTCTCAATAAATTTGCGTTCTGCAATTACTACTATTTTATTGTCGCCACTCTCTGTGCGTCTGCCGCAGCGTTGCAGGAGCCACAAGGTCGCATCAAGCGAGAAGACGAAAAACCGACGAGGGTTCTCGCTGCAGCCGCATGAAAACCGGATTGCGGGAGGGTGCAAAGGGTGGCATGGGCGTCCCGCCCGTGCGCTTTCTGAGAAAAACGCGGGCGAGACGCCCACGCCACCTGTTGAAATCGTACGATAACACGATCTGAAGTCGCACCCGTTTTCCGTCGATTCCAAGAGAAGAGATCCGCGCGATGCCCTCGTTCTGGCGTCCGATAATCTCTTGTTCTTGAGGGATCGACATGCAGATTACCCCACTCCGAATTGTACGAGGCGCTGGACACCCAAAGGCGAATCTTCGGCTGGCTCGCGATCGGGAAATCTCGGTGGTCGTCCCCGCGCTCAACGAAGCGGGGAACATTCCCAAACTCATTTCCCGGATCGATAAAGCACTGGTTGGTCGCGCGTACGAAGTCATTATCGTGGATGACAACAGTCGCGATAATACGGCTGATGTCTGCGAACTCCTCGCTCGAAAATTTCCGCTGCGACTGGTTGTTCGCCATCACGCGACCGATGGGTTGAGCGGTGCAGTCCTGCATGGCATGTCGATTTCCAATGGCGGGAAGATTGTGGTGATGGATGCCGATCTACAGCATCCGCCGGAAAAAATACCGGAATTGGTGGCAGCGCTCGAATCGGGAACAGCGGATTTTGCGCTCGGATCTCGCTACGTGGAAGGCGGTACGACCGAACTGGATTGGGGTGCTTTTCGACGCGTCAATTCCCGAGTCGCCACATGGTTGGCCAAACCATTCGCTGGCGGCACGCGCGATCCAATGTCGGGCTTTTTCGCCTTGAGCGGGGAAACCTATCGTGGCGCATCGCGCCTCACGCCGCTCGGATACAAAATCGCATTAGAGTTGATGTGCAAGTGCCGTGTTAAGAACGTGGTGGAAGTGCCGATCCATTTCGCCGATCGCGTCGCCGGAGAATCCAAGCTCAGCATCAAGCAGCAGCTCCGGTACGTTCGCCATCTGGCGCGGCTGTATGCCTTCCGATATCCTCGTACGACAGTTTTGCTTAAGGCAGTGACCGGGGCGATCGGGGGATGGAGTTTTGGCCAAACCACGAATCCTGCGCTGGCCATCGTCTTGAGCGTGATGACCGCCATTTCAATGGTCATGTTGACCCGCGATCGAAGCGTGACGTTGACCCGCCGAAGAATGCTGGATGCAGAACGTGTATTCCGCTTTCAGGAACTCAACGAAAAACGTCAGGCGGCGTGAAGAATTGAGTTCGGGATTCCTGGCGGATTTCCAATTCTGTGCACTATTCGCATAATCATTGGGTATGAGTGTTTCCGGAGCGCTTCCCTTAACGTGCGCCCCGACAGCCAAGCGGGTTGATTGGGCGAATCTTGTAGCATTGGTTTTATCGTGCGCGATCTTTTCAATTCTGTCCGGTGCGTTGGCGTTCAAATCTGAAAGTGATCTGGAAGCGGACGCGACCACCCATTTCCTATTCGCCCGATTTGCACTTCGAGAGCATCACTATCTGGTCAGCGTGTGGGGTCGTCCGCTTTGTACGCTGGCTTATGCGCTGACCGCGCGCATCGGGACCGTTGAAGAGGGCCGGCATTATGCGCGGCTGACCAGTCTTGTTCTGGCCTTGATCGTCGCAACGGTCACTTACGTGATCGCCAAGCGGCAAAAATATCGGCTGCCGGCACTGGTCTTCATCTTCCTGCTGGCTCAACCCATTTTCTTTCTCCATTCGTTTAGCGAACTGACCGAAATTCCATTCGCGTCTCTGTTGATGCTCGCTTTTCTGGCCTATCAGCGACGCCAATGGTTCGCGATGGCGTTGCTGACAGGCATGTTGCCGTTGGGAAGACCTGAGGGATTCGGCTTCATTCTGATGGCCGCCGTCGCGCTTTTGGCGCATCGCCGTTCGAGATGGCTGGTGATTCTACCGCTACCGTTTTTGGGCTGGAGTCTGGCCGGATATTACACGACCGCGTCGACGACTTTGGCGCACTGGTGGCTGTGGATTTTGAATCGTGAATGGTATTCGTGGGTGTTCCGGAATTGGCCGTATTCCTATAAAAGCATGTACGGTTCCGGATCGATTGTTTCGTTCGTCGGTCGCCTGCCGGTGCTGGTTTCGCCATTCATATTTCCATTCCTGATCGTGGGGATTGTGGTGGGTCTACGCGGGGTCATTTCCAAAAGAACCCGTAGCGGAATCATCGGTTGGTATAGGGCATTAACGCATGAAGAGCGCTGCGAGATATGGATTGTGCTTATTCCGTTGTCGATCCTGATGGTCCACAGCGTGATCTGGTGGAAAGGGCTGATGGGCAGCAACGGCGAGCTGAGGTATCTTGTTATTGTCGGTCCATTTTTTGCGATGATTGCGGCGCGCGGATGGGAGTGGGTGTGGCCGCACTTTCGATGGAAGGCACCGTTGTTCTGGGCCGGAGTGGTGGCGGTCTTGCCGATGAGCGTGAATTTGTTTTACCCCGTTGTGCCGTTCCCTTTGTATGAAGATGGATTGGTCGCCCGTGATATAGCTCAGTGGTATACACGGGATGAAAGTCTTCAGAAGAATTTTCCAAAGATCATGCCGACACCCCCGGGGATCGCATTCTTTATGGACTTAAGTCAGAGCGATTCGGCGCACGCGATCGCGGCGAGCAAAGTGTCGATCGCTGCCACACCGCCGGGTGTTTTGCTGGTGTGGGATCCGATCTATGGCCCTCACAATTCCAGTTCGGATATGTGCGTTACTCTGGATTTGATTGAGAAGGCAGGGTGGATTCATTTACGGCATTTTGGACGCGGCGACCGATATTGTGAGGTGTTTGTAAGCCCGACAAATATCGACGGTAAGCCGACGGTTTTACGGGATTACCAGACGAGTACGCGGTGAGTAGGACTGCAAAAATAGTCGAGTGCCACGGGTCTCGGAGTACCGCGACCTGTGGCACCCACTGCATTAACAGGCATTTTTCCCGATGAGGTTGAGTGCGAATTCCGCGAGGGATTCGTTACTCGACAAGAACTCAACCGTTGGAACCGCGAAGCGAGGCGAGGAGAGAATTCTTGCCGCGGCACGGCAAGCGCGACGGCGAATTCTCCATAGGGCCCTGTAGCTGGCGCGCAGAGCGGAGACCGAGAAAGAACGGGTGAGCAAGGCATTCGCCGCAAGTTCCGCACTTCTCAAAGCGAGTCCCATTCCTTCGCCTCCAATCGGCTCTAAAGCGGCGGCGGCGTTGCCAAGCGGGATGACTCCGGCGGGCCAGACGTCCTCAACGGCAAAGCGGGGAAGTGGGGCGGTCAACCAGTTGCTGACTCGGCAAGCTGATTTAAATTGACGCCCCAATTCTGCGTTCTCATCCAGCATTCGATCGAACAGAAGATCGAGATTGCCCGCCGCACTTTGAAGTCGCGCAAGCGGCACACTGAAGGCGGCGTTCCATCGTTGATTTTCAATCGGAGCAACACCGCCGTAATGACCGTCGACGCTGAAAAGTTCGATCGTATTCGGCGGTGCAGCGACATCTGCAAAATGTGCTTTAACGCCAAAGTCGGCGGTGGCGATGGGTCGGATCGGCATGAGCGCGCCTTTTCCGTCGGCCAGTAATACGATGCCGGGATGGTAGATCTGCCGTTCGTTGGACCGCAAATCGCGAAGGACGATCGTGGGGGGGTGGCCCGCGACAATTGATTCGCAGCGTGCCGGCTGCTTCACTTTTACCCCCGCATTGGTCGCCTCTTCGAGTAAATGCGTGTCCAGTGAAGACCGAGATAGCCCCCACATCGTCTGGCCGAGTTTGATCCGAACGGAAGAACCCGTTTGTGAATATAAATTGGTATGCGTGAGTGGAACCGGATGCGCGTCGAGCAGGCGATCGGTCAATCCGGCGCGAGACAACACCGACAGACCCAGAGCGCTCAGGCATTCGCCGCAGACTTTATCTCGGGGGAAAGAGTGCTGTTCGACGAGGGTGACGTCCCAACCGCCGCGTGCGAGCGTAATGGCGGCCAGACTGCCGGCTGGACCCGCGCCGATAATCATTGCGTCGGGCATGCTTGCACATCACACTTTCGCCATTTCCGGTTCGGCACGAGAACGTAGCGATTCCATGATGTCGCGCACTTCACGGGCGATCCCGCTGTTGGGGAAGTCACGGGTAATGACTTCGCCCACGCGAACGGCTTCGGGGAACCGCTTGTCTTGTACGGCAAGCGTAAATTGCGCACGTAATTGATTGAGCTTTTCCTTGAACACACCGCGTGCGGCCTCTTGCATGGATTCGGCTTCTTGATGAGTCAGATACAGATCGAGCTTTCGCAGAATCTCGATGCTGCCGTCCACATCTTTGCGGGCGATCGCTTCGTTCCAGGCATCAATCAACTGCCGCTTCGTGGCCTGACGGCGGGTTTCAATTTCCTGCGGGAGTTTTTGAACCTGCTCATTTTCCGGATAATGTCGATGAAGCTGTTCGGATTCGCGCAGCGCTTCATTCCACTTTTCCTGGCGGCAATGAATGTCGATTTTCGCGATCATTTCCTGAATCTGCCGGCGGAATACCTCGGAGCGATGGTTGTTGATTTCCTCGCGGTACTGCTCGGCCTCCTGCTTGTAGCCGAAGGTCGTTTCCATGTCGGTCACCAAAGCAAGCGCAGCTTCCCAATCCTTACGGGCGAGGTCTTCTTTAATGGCACGGCGAAGGGCATCGCGATCTTTATCGCGAAAGGCCACCTGCTTGGCGCGGTCGCTCAGAAGCTGCTGCTCGCTGACCACATTGAGCAGGACAGACAGTTGTTGCAAGCGTTCAGAAAGAATAGTGCCGAGGTCCGAACTACGTCGCGATTCGCACGCGGAGTTTTGCACGATCGACTTCGTCAACGCCCACGTCACCAGCACACCGATCAGGCTCGCGCAGCCAGCGGCCAGCATGGCCCAGCTCTTATTTCCTACGGCCAGATAAATGCCGAGTCCCACCATCACGAGCGCAACCAGCAGCGCAATTCCATAAAGTGTACCGACCGTGCTATCGGGTGAAATGCCGGGATCGGAGGAGGTGTTGCCGTGGGCGGTTTCGGATTCAGGATATTGTTGCATATTGTCGGGCTGTTGCACAATCACCTCGCGTTTGAGTCGAAGGAAATGGCTGGCGATACTCACAGCTTACATCTTAGCGCGAAATCTGACGTTATCGAATCCTTTCTGTCAGAATATGCCGCATAAGCGATGGGTGTCAATAATGGATCGAGTGTGCGCCCGAGCATTTTTCTACTTCCGACGCAGCACTGCCCAATATCCACCGTCATGATAATTCGCGATGTCCGGTGACAAAGTGGGAAGCGTTACGCGATCTTCCAGTAGAAAAAAATCAGAATGGCGATCCACGAATCGCGCGACCTGTCCCTGATTTTCCTCCGGCCAGACGCTGCATGTACTGTAAATAAGGTAACCGCCAACTCGAATATGGGACGCGGTATCTTCGAGAATCGAAATTTGCAGTTTTTCCAGCGATTGCAGCGCCATAGCTGTTTGGTTGTATCGGGCCTCTGGGCGCCGTGCCATCACACCACTATTGCTGCACGGCACATCGACGAGTGCCACATCGTACAGGTCGGCAGATATTGCCGGGTCGGCGGACAACTGGGCTATCTCGTGAACGGTGATGTTGTGGATCTGACGCCCGGCCAGAATTGCGCGGAGCGTACGGCAGCGATCAACCGATGGATCCACCGCCATGATGCGGCCCGTGTCTCCCAGTTTTTCGCGCAGTTGCAGCGTCTTGGTCCCCAGGCCCGCACATCGGTCGAGAACAGATTGGCCGGGTTCGATCGGACAATGATCAATCACGCTGGCCGCCGTCGGGTCTTGTACTTGCGCAATCCGGCGGCGAGACCATTCTTCAAGCAACGCTTTTTTTGCGGGTGCAATCACAAACATACCCGCCCGCTCATGCGGTGTAATGGTGACGCCGGGCGTTTCTAAATCTACGGCGCTATATCCTGGCATTAATCGAATGATCGTCGGAGGCTCGAGATTATCATGCTCACAAAACCGGATGGCGTCGGCATTTCCCAGCACCTTCACCAGTTGCTCAAACAACTCCCTGGGATGGGAAAGGCGGATGTGGGCCGGCAGCGATGGATTCTGGCCCCAATGGTTCGACTGCGTGGCAAGCGGCGATGAGGCCGTGGCCTTCCGCAAAATCGCATTCACGAACCCGGCGGCTTTCGTGCGACCGAATCGCTTGGCTTGCTCGACCGCTTCATTTACCGCGGCCGACGCTGGAATGCGATCCAGAAAATGTAACTGATACAATCCAACGGCAATGATCTTTTGCACGAGTGGATCAATGCTTTTTCGCTTGCGGCCCGAGTACTGTTCGATCCAATGAACGAGCAATATTTGATTTTTAATCACACCGACCAGAATCTGTTCCGACAGCGCCAGATCGCGCGGATCTGTCGGGGTATTTCGTCTGGGATGACGCAAATCCCCGGGATTCCATCCGGGAAGTGTGCGCTGGTCCAGTTCATACAGGGCAAGATCGCGTGCGGTCACGAGATAGACTCCAGCCGCATGCCCAGACCCCAGCCTCGACCGTTCTTAAAATCGGCGAGGCTCATTGGCCGTTTGCCTTCGGGTTGAATTTCGAGCACTTCGATCGCGGTGAAGTTGCCCGTACCGACCTGGCCTTCATAACCAAGGTCGCCGGGTTTTTCGGCGCGAGGCTGAGTGACGCGGGCACGGAGCAAAGTGAGACGGGCGACTTCCTTCCCATGCGATTCCAGCAGTCGAACACGGCAACCGGGCCATGGAGACAACCCGCAGATCAGCCGGGCCACGACAGCCGCCGGTTGCGACCAGTCGATCATTGATGTTTTCCTCGATAGCTTTGGGGCCAGCGTTGACAACGATTCATTCTGTGGGGTTTCGGTCGCATTGCCCGCAGCCAATTCAGCAGCGACCCGGAGCATCAGCGGAGCGCCGTCGACGGCAAGCCGATCGTGCAATTCACCGGTAGTTTCAGCTTCCAGGATTTCAACCGACGACTGGCCTAAGACCGCACCGGCATCCATCTTGTCCGCCAATCGGATGATGGAATTCCCCGCGATCGTTTCCCCGCGAAGAATTGCCCAGTGAATGGGGGCCGCGCCGCGATATCTGGGCAGTCGAGAGGCATGTAGATTAACACTTCCAAGTCTGCAATGATTGGCGACGGTTGCCAAGATCTTCTGCCCGAACGCGATGACGACCAGCAGATCGGCGGTGGGGAGCGATTCGGCGTTCAGATTCTCCGTCCGAATCAATGGCAATGCCTGATCCAATGCGAACTGCGCGATTGGAGTGGGTGTGAGTGTACGCCCGCGACCGGCAGGGCGATCGGGTTGGCTGTAAACTTGCACCACTTCGTGCCCCGCACTGCGCAATGCCTTCAGCGTCGGAAGTCCGAACTCGCCACTACCGGCAAATATAATACGCAGGGGAAAAGTCAACGCGCCTCACAATTAAATCTTCCGCTTTTTTTTCGGTTTCGGCTCAATCCCATGCTCGGCGGCATATTTTTCTTCAAGCTCTTTAATGAGTCGCCGATTGGCCAACTTCGCAACCGGGCCCATGCGGTGAGTGAGAAGGGTGCCGTTAAGATGATCAAATTCATGTTGCCAGATGCGGGCCAGGTATCCGACGGCGGACTCTCGAAAATTTTCACCTCTGACGGTTTTGGCTTCGATCACCATCGTCTTGGCTCGCCAGATATTGACGGTGAGGTTCGGCAAGCTCAGGCAGCCTTCCTCCGCCTCTTCTTCACCGTCCGCTTCAGAGAGGCTCGGGTTCACGTAAATTTTGTCGTCTTCCGGATTTCCGGTCGGATTCATTACGAACAGACGCAGATTGATTCCCACTTGCGGGGCCGCCAATCCGACCCCGCGATGCTCGCGCATGAGCACAAACATGCGATCGGTAAGTGCTTTTAACGAGTCATCAAAAGTCGTCACGTCAACGCTGACTTTTTTGAGACGAGGGTCGGGCCAGAGTATGATTTTCAGATCTTCGTGCATGGCCATTCAAACCATCGGAGCAAGCAGTCCGCATTGCATTCGGCTGCATTCGAACACAACCCCTGAACGTTTTTGTGATCAAGAGTAGGTGATTTGTTTGACACGTTCAACCTGAACGGTTTAGATTCAACGGACCAGCGAGCCAGAGTTTTTCAATTCCGACGCGTATGTGCTATAATTGCTAAGTTACGTAATGGTCCCCTTTCCAGCAGGAAAAAACACCGTGGCAGAAGAGCCGAAGGTTTATCAGGAAGTTCCGGACGATCAGCGGAAGAAGGCTTTGACCTTCTTCAGTCGCGGCAAGACCGTCGCCGATACCGGGCAATTTGATTACGCGGTGGAGATGTTTCTCCAGGGATTGGCGATCGATCCCGAGGCGGTCGAGGCGCATAAAGATCTGCGCATGATTGCCATGAAGCGCAAAGCGAGCGGCGGCAAAGCGGTCGGCATGTTCGACAAAATGAAAATGCTGCGCGCGGGCAAAGATGAAAAAGCGAACATGCTCAGTGCTGAAAAGGTGCTGAGTTTTGATCCTGGGAATACGGATGCGATGCAGGCGATGATCGTCGCGGCCAATAAAGGTGGTTTCTGGGAAACGGTGATGTGGCTCGGTCCGGAGTTTGAGCGGGCCAATGCGGACAGCCCGAAGCCGGATTTGCAGAAATTCATCGTGCTTCGCGATGTCTATAAAGATTTACAGCAGTGGGAGCTGGCGGTTCGCGCCTGCCAATATGCCTGTCAACTAAAGCCAGACGACATGGACCTTGGCGCGGAGTTGAAACGGCTGAGCGTGTTGGACACGATGCGCAAGGGCAACTACGCCGGCAGCGAGGGTTTCCGCGGCAGCATGCGCGACAGAGATAGCCAGCAGAAGCAGATGGAATCCGAGCGCGATGTTAAATCGGAGGGTTTCCTCGAACGAACCATCACCGAAGCCGAAGCTCAATATAAAGCCGATCCGAATGAACCGGGGAAAATGCTCAAACTCGTCGAAGCACTCGTCAAGACCGAGCAGATGGAGCATGAGAATCGGGCGATCGAGATTCTTCAGGAATGGTACGAGAAGACCAAGCAATTCCGGTTCCGTCGTAATATTGGCCAGGTCAATATGAAGATGATGAATCGGATGGTTCGGGCCAAGCGGGAAGAGGCAAAAGCCAACCCGATGAACGAACAGTTGAAGAAGGATTACGAGCAATCTCGTCACGACCAGCTTGAGTTCGAACTTTCCGAGTATGCGGAGTGGGCTGAGAATTATCCGACGGAAATGGTCCTTCGGTTCGAGCAGGCCAAGCGGCTGTTTTTGCTCAAGCGATATGATGAGGCGATTCCGGTCTTACAGCAGTCTGCGAACGATCCCAAAATTCGAGCCGACTCGTATACCTGGCTCGGCAAGGCGTTCTACGAAGCGGGTTTCCCGGACGAAGCGGCTCAGATTCTAGAGACGGCGATCAACGAATATCAGCTTCGCAACGATGACAAATCAAAGGACATGTATTACTGGCGAGCCCGCGCGTTGGAGCAGGTCGGCGACGGCGAAGCTGCGTTGAAACTGTACAGCCAGTTGGCGCAATGGCAATTCAATTATCTTGATGCCCAGCAGCGGATCAAAAAGCTACGTGAAGAAAAGGCGAAAAAATCCGTCTGATCCCCTCCCCTCGGAGAGACCCACTACCCGGCGGAGGGACCGGAAAATTGAATCGCAATGGAGTGCACTCAACCCGTCATGGAAGCTCTTGAACCTGCTTGCGAACCGCATCCCTGCTTTCGTCGCCGAACTGGGCGCTGGCTGGCGCTCGGTTTGCTTCTGGCTATTTGTGCTTTCGGTTCCATCTTTTGGTATCTGAATTATCAGGCGAATTGGGGTACAGTTGTTCCCGGTCAAATCTTTCGAAGTGCCACGATTTCCCGCTATCTCATTCGCCAGAAGCTCGAAGAAAATCGGATCGGCACGATTGTATTTCTTTCCCGCGACACCGGCGACGATGCGGATCTAACCGCCGAGCGGAAAGCTGCCAATGAACTTGGAATTAAGTTTCTAAACTTTCCGATGAACGGTGACGGCGTCGCCAGCCCCGAGCAATACACCGCCGCGCTAACCGCTGTTTGCCAGGCCAAAGAGCAGGGTAAACCGGTGCTGATTCACTGCCATTCCGGCGCACAGCGCACGGGTGGGGTCGTGGCGATGTATCGAATGCTGGTCGAGGGAAAATCGCAGCCCGAAGCCTATTCAGAGCTCGTACACTACGGATTCAATCCGGTTCGCAATCCGAAGCTGTTGCCGTTCCTGGATGCCCATATTAATGAATGGGGTCAGGCGCTTGCCGAAGAGAAGATTATTCCGCACGTTCCCAGTCACCCGCTGAAAATTACTCCATGACCATCGCGGCTATCCAAAAACAGACGGGCTCCGGGGCAATGATTCCCTTCAATCTCGCGCCCTTTGGGGTGGCGGTGGTGATCTTTCTTTTTGCGTTGGTCTGCTATCTGCCATTGCCCGCGCGAGCGCCGCTGGCGGGCACGGAAGGTCACCGTGCCATGACCGCGCATCAGATGGTCCAGTCCGGTCAGTGGACGGTCCCGATGATGTGGGGGCGCGTCTATCTGGCCAAACCGCCGTTGCATTACTGGATCATCGCGACGTTTGAAAAAATCTCCGGTTACGCAACGCCGTTCATCTGGAGATTACCCTCGGCGATTGAGGCGTCGCTCACGGCGGCAGTCCTCAGCCTTTTCGCAAGCCGTTGGTTCGGGCGGCTGGCCGGGTGGGTCGCGGGTTTTTCCTCGGTGGCGATGATCGCGCTCTGGGGTGAAAACCGCGGTGCGGATATCGACGTCACCAACACCCTTGCAGCCAACTTCGCGGCACTATGCCTCATCGAACTCCACTTCGCTGCCCCCGTGCGAAAGTCCCCATGGATTTTGGCCGCCGGACTCGCGGTCGGCGCATCGCTTCTTGTCAAGGGCCCGGCTGGCATGACAATCATTCTCGGGCCCATCCTGTGGTTCGCGATCGAATCCATTCGGAATCGGCGATGGTCTGACTTCGGCCGATTATCGATCTGGGTTCCTTTAATCATCGGCGCGGGGATATTTCTAACCTGGTCTTTGACGTGCAAGCACTATCTCAAAACGCACGCATTGCTTCCTGATCTCAGCGGGGTGAACGAGGGAATTCAGGACCTGCTTCCACATGATTGGAGTCGGAAACGCGCCATCGAATGGGTGCTTTTGCCGGTCACACTGTTTCTCTACACGCTGCCGATCTCCATCGCGATGCCGTTATCTTTGATGCCCGATGTGCAGCGAGGCGATGGCAAGCGATCAAGGCTCATCAAAGCGCTGGTCGCGAGCATTTTGCTGGCCTGGGTGGTTTGCTTCATTTCCGGAATGCACCTTCCTCGATACGCCTATGTCACGCTTCCGATCTTCTCAGTGCTGGCCGGAGCAGTGGCATCGCATCTACCGCGTGCGGAACCGCATTTTATCCGCGCGATTCGCGTGATTGCGTTCTGGTCTATCGTGATCTTTGGGGGTGTAGTGCTGGTCCTAAGCGTGATGCTTTGGAAGCATTCGGAGATACGCCCGCTGCTTTTTTTTGTGGGTATTGCCGCCATCGTGATTGCGGGGATCAGTGCCTACCGCCTGGCAAATATTCCTGACGATTGGAAGCCGATGTGGGGTTTGCCGGCGCTGTTGATCGTGCTCTCGGTGGTGCTCGGCCAATACGCATTTTACGATCGGGTTCGGCGGTCTTGCATTGGACCTGCCGCAGAGATTTTGCGGATCGTCGGTCCGGAAGCGCAACTAGTAACGTGCCAGATGGTGCTTGATCAGCCGGATCTTTTCTATTACATCGGTCTTCCGACGCGCGCCACAAATGATAACTTGCTGGATTGGCGTCCGCTTCAATCTGGTACGTGGGTGATCCTTGAGCCGCAGGAATTAAAGGTTTGGAAAGCCGAGGTCGCCGACCGAATCAAGAAGATTTATCCGTTCTTCGCGAATCGCAATCCGGGTTTTCTTGTATGGTATGCGAAAGACCCCTCACCCTCACCCTAACTCTCCCCCCGGAGTACCGGGGAGAGGGGACCAGAAGATGCAGGATTCATCACTTTCAACACGGCCGTCTGGAGTCTTGTCGGTGACGAGCGAGATCGATCGCTATCGGCATCTGTGGTTCGCCGTGATCGCGCTGTTCATGCTGGCCTCTTTCAATGGGCAATGGCAGATCGGTCCGGATAGTGCAGCCTACCGGCAGATCGGTCATCAACTGGCGACGACGGGTCGGTATTTTTTTCGCGAGGATGTAGCCGGGCTCTCGGAATATCACAACAAGCAGGGGACGCTTTATCCGGGATTGCCGCTGCTCCTTGCGGGGCTGGAAAAATTCTTCGGGCCGGGCCCGTTGGCACCGCTTGTGGTCATTCAGTCGCTGGCTGTTTTGAGCCTTGTCCTGATTTATCGCCTTATGCTCTTCCGGGTGGATCGGTGGGCGGCGGTATGCGTGGTTGTCGGCGTGGGCACGAACCCACGGTTTCTTCAATACGCCAACGAAATTCTCAGCGATGTGCCGTTCCTTCTCGGTGTGGTTCTCACGTTGCTGGGATTCGAATGGATCTTTCGGGCGGTCGATCAGAAGGGTCTGGCGAAAGGCTGGGGACTTGTTCTTGCGGGGCTTCTCCTTGCAGCGGTGATGCGGCCTACTTTTATGATCCTGGCAGGTTCGATTGTGGCCGCCTGCTTGTGGATCGTCGCATGTGGGCGTACTGGATTGCAACGTAGTTCAGCTGCGGACAACCGCGCGCTGAGCGTTCGATGGCGCAGCGGACTGGTCATCGCGGCTCTGGTCGTTTCGGTACTGGTTTTTCGCTTCGGTCTTGATATTCGACGAAAGCAATCCAGCGGCATGGCCTCGGGAGGTTACGAAGCCAGGATGGTCGGAAAGTTTGGCGATTTCAAGCATTCCATTCTCGCCCGCATTCCTGAAAATCTCGGGGAGATGTTTGAGAACGCACTGCCGATGGCACTGCTGGGTTATCGATCGAACGTGGGGTTGATTCCTCTGGGGGAACACCGGCTGGGATTTGGGACAGTCGTGTCGCTGGCCGCTATCATGGCGGGAATATCTTTGGCGCGACGCAATGTTCTCTGGGGAGCCTTCGTCGCAGGAACGGTGATCTCACTGGCGATCGGCGGGCCTATCCCGCGATATTTTCTGATGATTCTTCCGCTGCTTTTGGCCGGTTGGGGACTGCTCGCCTACGAAGTCGCGAAGAAGTTCCAAACCCCTTGGCGCGCGGAGTGGGCGATGCGGGTGGGGCTGGGCATGGTGCTCGTCTTAAACCTCGTCGAGAGTTGTAATTTTGCGTTGACCCAAAGAGGCTTCGCCCGACCGGTGGATGAACACCACCATTGGCAGGGTTTCCATCATGTCGGGTTCCTGCGCACGTCGCATTTCGGGCAGTGGACGGGCATTTATGAACTGGCGAAAATGATTCATCGGAACGTGGGCGAGCAGGAAAAAATTCTCGGGCCTGAACCGACAATTCTCACTTATCTCAGTGGACGGCAGGTCTATCCGCCGCATCAAACGGTAGTGACTTCGGTGAATCTCAAAACGATTTTTCATCGAGCATTGTTTACAACCGGAAAGAGCCGGCAATCTTTCAGCGAGTACGACGACCCGATGGCGGCGTTTGAAAAAGCCGGGAAGCTCCGCGAAGGCACGACCGATGCCGGGCCTGTAGGGAACTACCGACTTTCGAAACTTGAGGTGCCGCTTGCTCGGCCGTAATTCGCGGAACGTCGGCTGGACGCTTGGAATGGTCGCGATTTTTTTCGCGGCGGTTGCGCCAACGCTAAGCTGGTCACAATTCTCCGGAGATAGCGAAGATCTCGTCGTTCAAGCGGTTTTGGAAATGCGAAATGGCGGGCCGATCTGGGTGCCGAATCTGAGTGGTCACCCACGCATTCGCAAACCCCCGTTGGCAACCTGGATCTCGGCGGCGGCGGTCAGCTCGGAAACAATCCGCAATATTTCCAGCACGACTCCCGCGATACGCGAGGCGGCGTATCGTGATCTCGCTTGGCAGGTACGTTGGCCGGCACTGGTGGCGGGGTGTGTGATGCTGCTGGCGATTGCGTGGACTGCGCACATGATCGGCGGGCCGGCGCATGTCGTGCCATCGGTGGTCATCGCCGGTACATCTCTGCTTTTTCTCCGCTATGTGCGGGCGGCCACGACGGATGTTTACCTGGCGCTGTGGGTGTCCGTCGCCAACGCTTGCTTCTCAGCCGGGCTGTTTCGAGGTCGTCGATGGATCGGTTGCGTGGGCGGGGGAATCGCCGTCGGGCTCGCGTTTATGAGCAAAGGCCCCGCAGTGTTTGTAGAGTCGGCATTGCCCGCGTTCGTCTTTTGGATCGTTCGGCGCAGAGTGCGTCGGCCATCAGATGAATTGAATAATAATCCCTCAACCGAATGGGGATTCCCGGCCGCTGTAGGTGTCGTGCTGATGTTGATCGTCGCGTTCGCATGGCCGATCAGTGTGCTGCTGATGTCGCCGGAGAGTTGGAGAACCTGGTTCATCGAGATTACCGGAACGCGAACGGATCGCGTCTCGCGGGACCCGTGGTTCGCGTACTGGGCGCTTTTGCCCAACCTGATTCCATGGCTCCCGATGTTCATCGGCGGCATCTACATCGCATGCCAACACCTGCGAAAATTGAAACGGATTTCGCTCGCTGTTTGTCTGCTGGTTGTTCCGCTGATCGCTCTCAGCTTTTTTCATGATCGCAAGGAGCGATACCTGCTGCCGATGATTGGGCCGGCGGCGATCCTTGCAGCCCACGCGGCTGTACGAATCAAACGCGCTTATCCTCTTCGGCAGACCGGGGCAAAATTTGTGTGGATACCTTTTTGGGGATTACTGCTGGTACTGATCGTGGGCCTGCCGTTGGTGGGAGGAGGCGCACTTGCTTGGATCAAGGGACTGAAGCTGCAACGACTCAACGGCGATTTCTGGTACCCGCCGATCAAAGTCGTTGGAGCGTTAATCATCGGCGTCGGGATCGTCGTTGCCGGGCTTCTCTTGCAGCGAAAGTGGCGAAGCAGTTTTATTTACTCCGGCGGGGCGGTCATGCTCTTCATCAATGTGCTCCTGCTCCACGGCCTCACTGCCAGCTCCGGCGGAATGAGCGAGATGAAGCCCGTCGCCGACCGGATCCATTCGGAT
>JBBRMF010000047.1:0-26260 GCA_038230975.1 Tepidisphaerales bacterium | reverse complement strand
GAAGGCCGGGTCAGTCATTTTCGTCCATGGAGCGATACGCTGGCTGCCGCGCAAATGCATTGTCGATTGAACTGACGCTCGGCCTTCCCCAGGCCAACGCCCCGTATTGGCCCCGCAGAAACCGGGACGCTCTGGCGCAGGTTCGTTCAATGGATCAGCCCGATTCGCGCGTGGCAGGCCGTGCGAAGTGACCCGGCCGAACGGCCCAGATTCGCCACCGGGCTTGCGTTCGGGGTCTTCATCGCCAACCTTCCCCTCTACGGTGTTCAAACGCTACTCAGCCTTTTCGTGGCGCGGCGACTGCGATTAAATCCGCTGGCGACCGTGGCCGGCTCGCATTTTTCGACGCCCCCCATTGGCCCTTTGCTCATCGCCGCTGCCATCGCACTCGGGCACGGAATGATCCACGGAAAACTTCCAAAGCTCGAACATTTTAATCCTGCAGTGGTCGGTTACCGCGAACTTTTTCGATCCGTACTATTGGAATGGACGATTGGCGGAATCGTGATTGGCGGCGCGTTGGCGATCGTCACGTTTTTTACAACGCGGTTGATGCTTCGCTGGGTGCCTTTGCGTACGCCGGCAGTCCAAGAAAATCATCCAGCGGCGCGGGCTCCAGCCCTCGGTCACGTAACCGCAGAATCAGTGGTTTGAGCGCCGCGACCGTGTGCTTCGGGTTGCGGCGGCTGTTGGGTTCCACGCCGTCGTGCAAGAGCAAAACGTCGCCGGCGACTGTTCGCGAAACCAGTCGATCGAGGATCTGTTCAGCGGTCGTCGCAACCCCATCCATCGCCCGGCGAGACCACGTTACCACCGCCTGCCCGCGCCGCCTTGCCGCCGCCATCACGAAGCCAGTCTTCACTCCCATCGGCGGACGAAACATCGCCGGCCTCACGCCGATCGTCTGCTCAATGATCTGATCCGTTTCACGAAGCTGACGATTCCAATACCTCCGGCCACGAAACATCGAAAGGTGTCCGTGATCGAGCGTGTGATTGGCGACAACATGGCCTTCTGTCTGCATCCGGACAAGCAGGTCAGGGCATTGCCGTGCATTCGCACCGATCACAAAAAAAGCGGCGCGGACGCCCATTTCACCCAGCAGGTCGAGGATCGCGGATGTGGAATGACGCGTGGGACCGTCATCAAATGTAAGGGCATAACGCGGACTGCCCACGCTTGGCCCCCGGTAGTGCAGGGCGCCCCACAACGAATTTGTTGGTGAGATCGACGCCCAGGATAGCGCGGATAGGCCGGCAGTAACCGATCCATGAAATGCAATCGCATGGGTCCAGTTCATCGCCGCACCCGAGGTTCGTAACCGGGCTCGATGGTCCCGATCACATCTTCATGCCGCACGGGTTGGGTTAATCGGCCGGTCATTGTCATCGCAAAAGTGGCGCTGTTGCACTGATTGAGACCGCCGTGTGTCGAGGCCATTTTGATGTATTTTTCAAAATCCGGGTCACCGGCATAGTATCCATCCTGAATCGACAGCAGCACCGTCGGCGGGTTGAGAAACTTTCCGTGAAGCGCATTCCAAACCCGTTGCGGCGCGTTTGGCCAAGGGTGATCGAGCGTGCGGCGAAACCAAACTTCCTCGCTCGCAAAATTGTCTTCGGTCATGAGCCCCTCCGCCTTCAGTTGTTTCATCAGCGGGGCATAGCCGAGCACGTCGGCGTCGATGGGAATATATCTCAATTTTCCGTCGCGGGACTCAACGGCGGCGGTGCCAATTGCGCTGTGGATCATCACGCGAGAGCCCTGCATATAAATCGCCAGTTCGATCTCGCTGTGCTTGCAAAGTGTAGCCGCGACTTCCACGGGAAATTGAGTGTTGATGCCCGCAGAGGTGACCAGAGCGTTGATCTCAATGACGCAATCGCGAGCGTGACGAATCCGATCGACGCAGTGAAATCCACCGTCAGTCAAGAGCTTTTCAAGCGACACGTTTTTTGAGGGCGTGTAGTTATGCCCATGGTCGGCCATCATGGAAATCTTGATGGCCCCGCGTCGTTCATAGAGCAGTTGCAAGCACAGTTGGCGCGCCCCATCCAGCACGCGTTCGGCACCGGATTTTCCATATTTACAGACCATGCTCGCGGCGCTGCTGATGTAAACGATCGTGACCCGATCCGGCGATCGATCCAATGCGAGCCGCGCCTGCTCCAGTTCAGCCGCGAACCACTGTTCAGGGTCCAGAAATGTAAACCCCTGCTCCAGGTAATCCGCATGATAATAAAGCCGCCTTTCCCATGGCTGACTAAAACCTTTCGCGCGCTGCCAAACCACGTTCTTGTGGCTCTCATCGCGCGGATCGAAATATCGATCGGTCACGCCGGGCAAAGGTGGCGTATGCAGCACATCGCTATAGCAAATCTCGGTGAATGAAGGAAACGGCGCGATCATTTTGACCGGTGCGTCAAACCAGTGAAAATCGCCGTTTCGATATCGCTCATCGACTGTCTCAAAGGGAAGCGAATCCAGGAGAAGGATCAGATGCGGCACCTGTTTGTTGGCGTAATCTCTGAGGCGATATTCACGGGTGACGTTGCCATCTCGATGATCTGAGCACAAAAGGCGATCGACCCGACCGTCAGCACTATGAATTAAACCGAATTCTTTTTGGCCACCGTGATGGATGTCGAACCATTCGGTGTCGGCGGTTTTGGCGATGGGGTTTATCGGAAAAGTAAGGCGTCCGCTCGGCGGTGCGCATCCAATGGTTGAAAACGCCAGGACCGCAACGATCGCCGCTGCCACGGAGGATCGGATTCCGCGCGACTGTTTTTGCGACGCGCGATCTTTCATCCATAGCAATAACGGCAAGAGAAAAAACAAGGATGCAATCGCGCACGAAATGACCCCGATTCCCACCGCCCAGCCCAAAGTGCGAATCGCGGGTACTGACGTAAAAGCCAATGAACCAAAGCCAAGTAGTGTCGCACTTGCGCACAATACCACGGCCAGGCTGCTGGCCGACACGCGATCCAGTAACTCAGCGCGGCTGTGGGTTCGCCGCGCAACACTCACGAGAAAGATGCCGTAGTCGACATCGATCCCAATCAGCAACGGAACGGAAACGATATTGGCAAGATTTACTTTTGCACCCACCACCTTTGCAACCGCCAGCAAACAGGCCAGGCTGCAGAGCGTCGGGAGAACGGCGAGCAATGCATCGACGACGGATCGAAAATGCAGCAGCAAATAAGCCGCGACGATGACGACCGCAGCCAGAATTAATCGGGGTAAATCGCGATGGATCGTCGCCTCGGTATCAAAGCTAAGCACGGCCATCCCGGTAAGCGTTGCCCCGGGAAGATCCTTCAAGAGTGCTCGCAGGCGGGTGACGGTTGATTCGAGGGCCGCGCGCTGATTCATCGCCTGCCTGAGAAACACCAGCGTAATCGCTTCCGTAGGTGGCGCACCTTCATCAGTCTGGCGCGGCAAAAATGTCTCCGCTAACTGTGCATACGGGATCATCTCGGCGATACCGGGAGCCATGGATGGCGTGAGCAGAATATTCAGGAAATTTTTGTACGGTTCATATGCTTTGGGATCGAATGGGCTGTCCGCGACCACCGCGTCAAAATCCGCGAGTACGGTCTTGGCAACGCCAGGGCCCACTTGCCTCATCCGATCGGGGACGATCGCCGGATCGGGGAGCAATGATGCCAAACCAAAGGTCGAAGACACTCCCACCTCTTTCGCGGCTTCGCTCGAGAGCCGTTCATTGACGCGGTGGGCGAGCATCAATAGTGTTTCCGCCGATTCCGCTTGAAGGTGAACGATCAATGAATCGGGGGCGCTCCCCATTCGCTGCGCGATATGGATCTGGGCGTCGAGCGGTGGATTGGGCCGGGGGTGCAGCACGGATGGATCGGTCTCCATCCCGAGGCGCGGGCCAGTGATTGCCAGCCCAACAACAATTAGAAGAAGTATCGCGAATGACATTCGACTGCACCCGAGCGCGTTCCGGTCGATCCAGCCAAGCAATGGCCGGATCGACACTCGAAACGGAGACGGATTATTCTCGACAGGAACCTCATCAGACGACGCAACACTTCGTTGCACCGCGAGAGGCAGCAAATACCGCAATTTCGTTCCCCAGCGATCGGCCAACACCAGCAATGCCGGCAAAATAAACACCGCTCCAAACAGCGCACCGGCCAGCCCGAGCGATCCCACGATTGAAAAGTCCCGCAGCGCCCGAATCGAAGCAAATACAATCGCGATGAAACCGACCACGCTGGTGACCCAAGCCGCCAATAGCGCACCGCCAATCGTGCGGATGGTGGCGTCGGTCGCATCAATCGGGCTTGCCCCAGCCGCGCGACGTTCCAGATAATGCACCAGATAAAATACCGAGTAGTCGATCCCCACGCCGGCAAGCACCGCGCCAATCACACCGGTCAGCGGTGTCACATGATGGCTCATAAGCGCGTATATTCCGAAGCCATACAGGATTCCGATGGCGACCGGAATAAACGTCATCGCGATCAACCGAAACGATCGCCGAAAGGTCACCATGAAAAGAACCGCAAGACAGATTACGGAACCGATAACGCTGGAGATGGAATCCCTGCGAATGGAACTCTCACTTTGCGCGGCGATGGGGTACGCGCCGGAAAATTCCAGTTGCACCTGCCCCGTGTTCGCACGTTCGGCCAGCCTGGAAATGCTCTTCGTGAGCTGCTTGCAAAAATCCATGTCGCTCGGCGGTTTTACGCCGGCAATTCGTATCAGCAGGCTCCGCCCATCCTCCGATAAAAACGCATCGCTGTTTTCATAGGTCTTAAAAGGTCGCGATGCCATCAATCGCTGCTCGATAAATTCGTGAAGTCGCAGCGGGTCTTGCAGCAACGCTTTGGACAATGCCCCCGCCGCCGGTCCCGGGGCGGCCAGCATGGCTTGATTGCGGCGGAACTGCTCGATCATTTCGGGTTTCGTCAACCGATGTGTGGCGGCCTGGAACTCGGCATCGCTCAGATAGAATAATCCATTGGGAACGATCACTTTTTTGACAAAGTCACGACTTTCCAGATCCGCGCGATAACGAATCGTGCCGACGAGTTTCGAGGCTTCCGCGTCTTGAGCAATTTGCTGTTTCAATCGGTCGGCGAATTCAATCAACTGGCTGGGTTGCGGCGAATCACCTGGTGTGGTTGCCAGGATGAGCAATTCTTCCGCTGCCGGAAAATGATTCAGTACGCGGTTGAGCGCATTGGCCGCCGGATCGTGCGGTGAAAAGAGGCTCTGGAATGAAGTATCCGGCTGCAGCGTCGCCGCGCTGATGGCGGCCAGAATGACGGCCAGCAAGGTGAAACTGAGCGCCAATCCCGGCTTTCTTGCAGGCCAGTTTGCCAGGTTACGTTTCATGGCGATTTCTCCGCGATCTTTTCCGCGCGGGCCGGCGGACGGAATGCAGTGGGAGGAACCGAGCCGTTGATTTCCACATCGCGCAGTTCAATCAGAATGCTGCCCGATTCACTCTTTGCTTCAATGCGTTGTGGCCAAACAACCCCGGCAATTTCCATGTATCGATCCAGCGTCAACGTGAAACGTTCAATCCCATTACGGTCTGTCAGCGTGTATCGGCGAGGCGTGAGTGTTTTGCGATCAATCTGGCAAACTAGAGTTGCGCCGTCACGAATCTGCTTCAGCAGCAGCATTTTCGGTGTTTCTTCGACCGTGACATCCGAACCGTTCAATTCTCCGGTCATCAGGCGAAGCCATTCGCGGGTGAGGTTCCCGGTGTTTGCTCCCGCAGCGAGAATTTCTTTTCGTCGATCGCCTTCCTGCGGTGAAATTAACCACAAACCTTCCGGTGTAAGGGTCATGTCGAATACGGCGCGGCCAAATTTGTACGCCCGCAACCGCGCGCGATCCGGCGGTTGCAGTACGATCGCCCCATCAAGCCGAACGCTTTCACCGTTCTCTCGCGTAAGTGTGAGCAAGGCCTGGGAAGAGATCGTGTGGATCGCGTGGGATCGGTCTTCCAAAAGGTTGATGGCCTGCGACGACGGCATCGGCGGATAAGTGGGGATATGCTCCGTCTGGCATCCGGTGAAAAAGATGAAGAGGCAACTCACGATGGATGCGCAAGGAAGTCTTTTCATTTCACCTCCAGCAGATGTCGGAGAATTTTGCCGACCGGGGAGCGCGGCAGATTAGAACGAATCTCGAAGAACCGAGGCACTTTATAAGCCGACAAATGCGCCCGGGCGATCTGCCGAAGCGCTTCAATCGCCGGTGGATGTACAGCGTCGCGCGGTTCGATGATCGCCTTGATTCGATTGATCGTCGCGGTTTGGCGCACGGCAATCACCGCGCACGCCGCCACGCCCGGATGTTGTTGGAGAACCGCTTCAACCTCAAGCGGATTCACCTTCAGGCCACCGACGTCAATCAGCAGTTTGATGCGCCCCGTCACGAAAAGACGGCCTTGCGCGTCCATCCGGCCGAGATCTCCCGTGGGGAAATGACCGTTGATTAAATCGGAGCTTCCATTGAGATAACCGCTGAACATCGACGGAGCGTGAATTGCAATTTGACCTTCTTCGCCGACACCGAGCGAAACGGCTGGATTTTCAGGATCGAGAATGCGAATCGAAACGTCGCGCATTCCCCGGCCGACGCTCGCCGAATCGAAAGGCTCGGCAGTTGAATTGAAAGTGACCGAGCCGATCTCCGTCGCTCCATACAGTTGCGTGACGCGGACACCGTATCGTGCGAAAAACGCGTCAAACACCGATCGTGGAAGAGGGGCCCCGGCGGCATAGGCGCACCGCAAAGTCGGCATTGCCGGAGTACCGTCGGCTGGCAGCCCGGCCAACATTTCAAACGTCGAGGGAACCCCCGGAAAGATCGTGATCCCGCCGGCGAGTTCCGGCAGGAGTATCTGTAAATCCAAACCGGGGCAGAGGTGAACACAACTGCCCGCCCAGATCGGGGCAAGCAAGCCGTGCTCCATTCCGTAGGAATGCGTCAGTGGAACAGTCATCAGCACGCAATCGACAGTCGTGAAGCCGACGGTGTCCGCAGTGGCGCTGGCGACTGCATCGAGGGAGGCCGCCGTACGCCGCGCGATCTTCGGCAAGCCTGTCGTCCCCGAACTTTGAAGCAGTAAATCTCCCGCACACTTATCCGAAAAATGCAACTGAACGCCCACGGAACTGTTTTCGTTGGACTCTTCCTTTACACGACACGAAATCGTTCGCCGTGATTCCGTCAGCAAGCGAACGGCCCGTTCATCCCCGATGACGCAAACCGCTCGAGATTCCATCGCGGCCCGAAGCAACTCGACGTCAGAAGCTTCCGGTGAAACGGGAAACACCGAGCATCCGGCTGCCAGAATTCCGAGGAACGCCACCGGATATTCCAAATCGCTCGGCAATGAGAGAATGACCGTCGCGTTGCGGGGGAGCAGTTCTTTTAGCCGATGTGAGAGTTCCGTTACTTGATCGGCAAGTTGGCGGTAGGTGAGCTCGCCCACAGAATGCAGGCGATACGCCATCGCGTCGGGGCGATCGATGGCGTGCTGCTGGAGCCGCGTTAGCAATTTGAAGGAGTGCATGAATCGCTGATCGTAAATCAAACCGCCACCGCAGACTGCGTCGAGGGAATTTCCGCAGGCTGTTCGTCGAGCAGCGAACACTCAGTGCGTCGAGGGACGAGGGGAAAGTAGTTCTGCAATCGCACGCAGAGATAATAAAACCATAGCCGCCAGCGCAGGGCCCAGACTGCTCGCGGAAACACACTGCCCGCGAGCGTTGAAATCACGGCGCTATGTACCTGCAACGGCCCGCGACCATTCATAAACAGCTCTCTAAACGAATGGCGATAGTAATCGCGAATGAGTCTCCAGAAGATGCTTGTGCTACCTTCAATGAATTTGCAGTAGGCCCGCCGTGCGCCTGCTGGCTTCTTGTTTTCTTGCAGAATATCGATGACCTGTTTTGCCGCTTCCTGGGCCCCCATCATCGCCAGGGTCACACCCGTTGAAAATATCGGATCGAGAAAAGCTCCGGCATCACCCACTAAAAAATATCCCGGTCCCGCGTGGGGTTTGCAGGTGTAACTGAAATCGGACAGAACCAGATTCGTTGCCTCACCGACCGCTGCCCGCATGCGGTGTCGAACGACCGGACATCGATCGATCGCCCACTGCAAAAGACGATCCGGCTCCACTTGAATCTCTTTCACGAAAGAAGGCCGGGTGACGAATCCAACACTGGTTTTTGTCGGGCTCAGGCCGATCAACCAGAACCAACCCTCACGGCACATCAGGATCGTGGGATGCCCGGCCGCTTTGCCGGTGGGGCGCTCGACGTTTTCAAAGTGCTGAAAATAGGCGACTTTCTGCAGATCCGGGTCTTGGAATCCACGACGGGTTCCAACGTGTCGACCGACCACCGTGCCTTGGCCGGAGGCATCGATCAGAACCCGACCCGCAAAAGTGCGATCGGCCGTGGCGATTTCAACTGCGCCTTCTTCCAGCCGATTGATTTGCTTGACGGCGGTGTCCTCAAACACTTCAGCGCCGGCAGCGCGGGCAGCGTTCAGAAGCATCTCATCAAACGGAGCGCGTTCGATGTTGAAAGTTGGTGAACCCGGAAGCAGGCCTTCGGTGAAGCTGAAACTCATGGTATTGAAATCATTGCCCAGGCCGAATTCGGCACCGTATTTTGGCAAATGCGGAAGGCGACGAAGCTCGGGCTCCAATCCCAGTTCCTGAATCAACGGCAGGCAGCGCGGTAAAATTGATTCACCGATGTGAAACCGCGGATGTCGCGATTTTTCGAAGACGCAAACGCGCAATCCCGCGCGGGCCAACAAAAGCGCGCTGACCGCACCCCCGGGGCCGCCACCGATGACCAAGGCATCATAAATGGGATTCATCGATGGCTCCGGCGCTGAAGTTGCGCAACTCCCTCAATCTCAACAAGCAGATCGGCACGGCAGATATCCGCACGGCACATCTGCACGCGCGTGGCCGGCCCGAAGGTTTCGCGGGTCATCTTCTCAATTGCACTGGCATCCTGTTCGCGAAGAAAATAGACGCGCACATCCGAAAAAGATTTCAGATCGTTCGATGGAACCGACCCTTCGGCCACGGCAAGAAGGGCGCGAAGATTTGTAATCGTTTCGTCCAACTGCCCCTGCAGATCGGTGGGGTGAATGGTTTGTTCACCGCGAATGCTGGCAGTGCCGGCCACAAGAAGCAGCAGGCCATCATCGCGAGGATCCTGGGCAACCGTGGCTCGCGCGAAGCAGGGCGGGCGCGGGCCATATCGGGCCGAATAACGAAATGCCGGAATCTGCCGCGGGTTTTCAATGGCGTCCCCCGGCCGCTCAAAGGCCAGGCAGTGAATGACCAGCTCGCCGCCGTCATGGCCTACACCGGATGCTGCGGGAAGGCGTTCGGGAAGATGACCGATGCCGCCAAACCAATCGCTGAACGCAGTAAATCGACCGGAGTTAAAAACCATGTAGCGATCGCGATTGGCGTCCATCGGCTCGTGAATCGCCGGCAGAAAATTCCAGAATCGAACCGGATGACTGTGGCGAAGCTGCTTCAGGTCAAACCGGATATTCCGATACGCTTCGATCGTCGCCTGCTCAAACTGCGATGCGTCCAGGGTACGAGCGCGATCAATTCTCACGGTGACAAGCGAAGCAAATTCGCCGTTCGTGATCGTGTGTACGGTTCCATTTGTTTCGTACGATTGACTCTCGGAACCGACAAGTTCCTGAACCCATGGACCGGGCGTCAACGTCGTTGGAAGAGTGCGTCGTGATTGGGCAGAGAGTGTACGAGACATAGGCGTAATTAAGATCGTCGCGGTTTCGTTTAGATCTCCGCAGGCATTATGACATGAAGATCAAATGAATCCAAAGTGGCAAAGTTGTTTGAATAGTGAAAAAGCGATCGCAAGTTATTTTCCGGTCCCCTCCCCCCATGTAATCATGGGGGGAGGGGACAAGCGGAATCGAACACCGCTTACGCAGCCGGTGAAGTCTGTGCAGATTGCGGCGAACGTTTTGACTATTTCATGCCCTGTTTCCGCAAATCGATTTTCAATGGATACTTGCCCGAGCAATGTGGGCATCTTTCCGGATAGCAGGACGGCGGCGATGCCAAACAGAGGTGAGGCGCTGAAGGTTTCAGCGATGTGGCCATAGATCGTCGAAATGCGTGGATTGCCGCCGTGTCGAAATGCCGCCGATTCAGCTCGATCGATCCACGTCCCGCAGGCCGAGCTCAAAACGTCCGCAGGATTTTCTAAGTCCGCCAACACCCGAGACACGGTCTGCGATGAGATTGAAACTTTTCCCCGGGCGGCAGCGGAGGCATCGATTTGCCCGGCGGCGCGGCCGCCTCGTCGATCGATAGACTTCTGAGATTCCAGAATCAATGTGACTGCTCCGGCTCCGCTGGTAAAGCCACGCTCCTCGGAAAACGGCGCACAGCCGTGTGAAGCGGCCCGAATACCGCAGTGCAGGTAAGCTTGATTGACGACATCGCAATATTCTTCGCCTGCGCTGACAATCGCGCGGTCCCAAACTCCGGCACTGATCCTGGCGGCCGCCAATGAAAGAGCATCCAATCCTGCCGTGCGCGTTCCGATGATCGTCTGACAAGCCCCTTTGAGTGAAAGCATCAAACTCAATTGCGCCGCCCCGGCATTGGGGACTGCCTCGGCGAATAGAATCGGATTCGCCGCGAGCAATCCTTCTTGAATGATCTGCGAATAGTACGATGCGCTGAAGTTACACGATCCGTGCGTTGAACCGAGAATTGCCGCACAATCTTCGGCAAACGCGGGAATATCCTGCACCCCGGCGTCGCGCAATGCCAAGGTCGCGGTGGCGAGAGTCAGCTTGACATAATCGCTCATTCGACGAACGCGCCGCGCATTCAGCAGGCCTTCCAAAGCCGCTTCCGGCACGGAGCCGGTGTCTCTGTTCCATGCCGGATCGCATGGATTCTTCAGCCGCGCAAGGAACGCATCATTGCCGATGATTCCCGGCGCAATGACACCAATGCCGGTGATGTAAACGGGAGATGGGCTGGGATCGATGGATGAAGAAAATTCCATCGGTTTGATATCGCCCGCCGCACCGAGCACGATGCAGGTATTTGCGCCGCCAAAGCCCAGTGAGGTGTTCAGGGTGGTGCGAAGTTTTGCCGGTTTGGGCTGGCCTGTGGCAAGTTGAAGGTCGGGGAACTCGATGTCTTCCTGCCTTACGTTGGCGCAAGCAGGAATCATCTGATCGCGCATCGCCATGGCGGCAAGCACCAATTCCACGGCTCCCGCGCCGCCGAGCGTGTGCCCCAGATGGCTTTTGAACGCAACGACGGGAACGTTTGGCAAATGGGCCTGAAACACACGGGAAAAGGCGGCATATTCGCCGACATCATTGTCGGGTGTCCCCGTTGCGTGGGCGGCGATTAAATTGATGTCCGTGGGTTGCAGGCCGGCGCGTTCAATCGCCTGGCTGATGGCGCGGGCCGCGCCGTTGCCTTGAGGGTGCGGCTGGGTGAGATGATGGGCATCGGCCGATTCGCCCCAACCGAGAATTCTTGCCAGCGGTTTGGCACCGCGACAACTGGCATCGCTCTGCCGCTCCAGAACGACAATGCCATATCCTTCGGCGAGCTTCATCCCCTGGCGACCTTTGGCGAAAGGCCGGAGGGGTCCTTCGGCAACGAGCCGCAAACTGTTAAACCCGCCGTAGACATACTCGCTGATCGTGTCGTATCCACCGGCGATGACGAGGTCTGCCCGATGAGTTTGCAGAAGTGTGACCGCCATCGCGATGCTTCCCAGGCTTGACGAACAAGCCGAACAGTTGGTTGCGCTCAAGCCAGTGATGGGGAAGCCGTCGATCGAAAGTTGCAGCGTATTTCCCGCGAGGAATTCCTGGAGCGCAGAGAAATCGCCCCCGCGCAACATGCGGCCCGCGGCTCGCATCCCATGCAACGTCGTGCCCAGCAGGCAGGCACTGCGCGTCGCTGAATAAATTGAGGTCTCAAGCAACCCCGCATCCCGCAACGCATCGGCGATCGTCCATCGGAGATATCGCACTTCACGGGGTAAATCGGGAAAAAATGTTTCCGGAAGCGTAAGTGCCTGTCCGCCATCCTTCCCCGGGGGCAGCGGGGATTCCATCGCGGTCATCGGGCCGAAACCATTCTCGCCACGCAGGATCCCCTGCCAGGTGTCTTCACGCGAAAGGCCTAAGGCGGTCGCGAGGCCGGCACCGGAGATGACGATGGTTTCGGCGGAAGGACTCATCAGTTTGCATCTTCCACAAATGCCGGATCAAGCACGAGCCATTGCTCCGGGTACAGGGCGACATATTTCTCGATCACCTTCGCCAATTGCAGTAGCGCCGGATGGACACCCTCGATTAAGGTTGCATCGGGATCGACAAAGATAGGTGCTTCGGCCATGACTCGGCAACGTCCGTTCCGGGTGCGAACGGTAAATACCGGGACGATTGGGCTTCGGCTGATTTGTGCCAGCTTGATGGGTCCGAGCGGCAGCAGCACATGGCCACCCAGTATACGCACGGCCTGCGATTTCTGCCCGGGCATTGCGCGGTCCACCTGCATGACAACCACCTGGTTGCTTTCCAGCGCATCTCGCAATCGCATCCAGGTTTCCCAACCGTCGTCGATTGCAGCCTCATGCACGCCCAGTGTCGTTCGCAACGCACGACGAATAGATTCAAATCCGTCTTGGGAATCGCGCTTGAACACGACGTGAATGTGTTGCTCGACATCCACTAATGCCGCCAGACCGACCTCGAAGGAGCCCATATGGGCCGTTGCGATGATCGCGCCACCGCCTTGCTTTCGATGGGCAACATAGGTGTCGCGACCTTCGACGGATTCAATTTGTTGATGGAGCTGGGCCGAGGTCATCGCACTGCTGCGCCCGACATCCAGCACGAAGTCGAAGAAATTTCCAACGACGTCCTTCGCGAATGTTTTGCAGCGTGCGTTGGAGATTTCCGAACCGAGAATCCGCCGTGCGTTGGCGAATGTCGCGGCGCGAACCTTGGATGAGAACCGCAGGGTACCCCAGACGCCGGGGCGTTTGATGGTGCGCAGGATCATTGGGGCATTTCGCGCGAGCCAGAACAACAATCGGAGCCAGAATCCGGCGGCCATCTGGCGAAATTGTGGCAGACGAACGGTGGAAGGCGGCACCGGCGAAGAAGCGGTATGGGTCTCGTCAATGGCGATGGGTTTCACTTCGGTTCTTACTTTTTAGGCGATGCCGGGGGAGCACCCAAATGCTCCAGAGGTCGAACCGTTTTCACATCCGGCGGAAGTTTTAATTTCAAACGGGCGTCCTCCAGATTCGCATTCGTTTTAACATTCGAGAATCGAATCACGGTTCGTTCACCATCGGAGTCCAACATTTGGAAAGCGAGTATAAAACCCCGCTCGGCATCGATCAACACAGTGACCGATTCGACATGCTCTTTCAGAGACACCTCGGTCGGAGTGAGATGAATCACCAACTGCTCGGCGCGCTCTTCCTGGCCAAAATCTTTGGCGGAACCTTTGGCGAAATCAAAGTGAGGAAGCAGCACGGCCAAGCGCGGCAGGGGAGAGGCGGCCAACGAAGACAATTGCCCGGCAAGCGGGTAAATTTCGACAGTGTTCTGGTGCGGGTAAAAGATTCGCACTTCGGATTCATCCACGCGCATCATCGTGGGTTCGGGCGTGCGCGTGTCCCATAGCATGGCCGTGCCTTTGGCGTGAATCGTGCCGGTACTGATCATGGGCTTTTTGAGGAGCTGCGTGAATTTCTGTTGCTCAAAATCGGCGGTCAGATCGATGATCTTTCCGGCCTTTGTATCGACCGCAACCATTCTCGCCCATAGTGCTGCGTCCACGCCTTGTGGAGGAGATGTCGGGAGGGCTGTCGGCAATTCCGCTCGCCAGGAAACCGCGATCATCAACGCGATTGCCACGGCGATAAATGAAGAGCGCATCCTAAATGATCGTGCGCGATTCCGCGCTGTTGCTCCCTCTCCCGGGACACCGGGGGAGGGCCGGGGTGGGGGCGGGCTGCATCGAGAAAAAAGCCGCCTCCACCCTAACCCTCCCCCGGTGTCCCGGGAGAGGGAACCGTGTCTAAAACGGCGATTAATCGCGCACGGCCATTTAATCACGATTTGTCTCCACTGCCCCGTTGCAACGTCAGTGAACCACTCGCGACGGTGAACGACCCCACCCTCGCAGTGACTTCGCACATCTGCAACGGTCCCAGCACGCGGGTTATTTTGGACTCCAGCGCAATTTCCACCGGTGGTTGCACTGCCTGCTCAAAGCGGAGATCGATTTGTGCCAGCTTGCCTTGTGATCCACTGCCGGTCGGACCGGCAAGCCCGGATATCTGTGCAAGGGCTTCGGCAATCAGTACGCCTGGAACGATCGGTTTCCCCGGAAAGTGAGCGGCGAAGAATGGCTCATCGCCTTTCAGCGACCACACGCCGCGCGCCATCTCGCCGGGTCGAACCTCTGTGACGCGGGAAACAAACCGAAACGCCTCACCGTGCGGCAATTGGGCAAGCCAGTCGGTCGGCGGGGCGATCGCCACCGCGTTTGGAGTCGCCGTTGTGCGGTGATCCTGCACATAGCGGGCAAGCGTCGACACGTTTTGAAAGACTTCCTTGCCGACGGCTTCGTTTGGGATGCGCACGCCCATCTGCCGTTCGATACTGGTTACCAACAGCAGCATGTCCAGCGAATCCAGATCGACATCCCCACCGAAGAACGGCATGTCTTCAGCCAAGGGGACATCCGGCCCCAACTTGAGGTCGCGTCGGAGAATTGTCTTGATCTGTTGGAGAATGTCAGGGTCGAGTGCAGAAGTCATGGCGTTGAGATCGATTATTCAATGGGTTGTGGAATGTCGTCAAGGGCGTTTCTGGGATTCTGTGGATTGCGACTCCATTTGCAAGCATGATTCATGGCAAGCATTCAGATGCATTGCTATACTCGCGCTCAATGGTCACGCCGATCTACCGCATGGGAAGATCCATCTGCCGATTCGTGCAGCTTTGCTGCATTCGTCTGACCGTGCTGCATCGAAATCGCCTTGAACGTTCCGGCGGATTCGTGCTGGCTTGTACCCATTTGAGCCATATCGAGCCGATGCTTTTGACCGCGATGGTCGATCGACAGATCGATTGGATGTCGCGGATTGAGTTTCACAAATATCGAATCGTCTCCTACTTGCTGGAGGCCGGCGGGGGTTTTTCGGTGGATCGAAATGGGGTTCCGGTTAAATCGATCCGTACGGCCATCGAAAAAGCGAGAGACGGAAAAATCGTCGGCATTTTCCCCGAAGGCGGAGTGGCTCGGGGAAAAATGTCGGTCATGCAAGGCGGGGCGATTAAGAAGGGGGCTTGCGTGGTTTCCTACCGGGCAAAGGTGCCGATATTGCCGGTGGTGGTTCTGGGAACGGATGCGTTAACGCGTGTCGGGCCATGGCTGCCATTCAAGCGGGCGCGGTTGTGGGTGATCGTCGGAAGCCTCGTGCATCCGCGACTGGATGAACCTCGCCGCAAGGTCGCCCGCGAATTAATGGCACAGGATCTTCAGGTGGAATTCCAGGCGATGTATCGGGAACTTTGTGCGACCTGCGGACTGGGCGAGCCTGAAAAATCAGCGGTTGAAATCCAATGAGCGACGTCTATTACAACGTGGTTCATGCCGTGGGTTCGGCGATTTTCTGGGGGACTTCACGGCCGACCATTTTGCATCGCGATCGAGTCAATCGGCCGGGCGCATTCATTCTTGCCAGCACGCATCTTAGCCCATTTGATGTTCCGTTGCTGGTTCGTCATGCGCCGCGCAAACTGGATTTCGTCAGCATTGTTGAAGTATTTCGCAACCCGTTCGTCGCGTGGTTCTATGGCTCGATGAATGCCTTTCCGCTCGATCGATCCAAACCCGACAGCCCGACCGTTCGCATTATTCTCGATCGATTGGCCAGGGGGCGAGTCGTGGCGATGTTCCCTGAGGGGAATATTCGTCGGCTGGAAGATTCCGTGCTAAACGGTGGACGCATGCGACCCGGCGCCGCCCGACTGGCGCAGATGGCCAACGTCCCCGTGCTGCCGGCGGTGGTTCTCAATTCCGAGGTATACAAAAAAATCAGCGCCTGGTTGCCATTCCGTCACATTCGATATGGGGTCATCTACGGCGAACCGATTCTGATCCGAACCGACCTCGAAAAAACCGAAGCCGCGAAGATATTGGAAGCCGAACTCAAAGCCGCGTTCATTCAGTTGCATCGCGAACTGATCGAGGCCATGGCGGGGAAATAAAATCTCTATAGAATCATCGCCCATGAAACCAACTTGCAAATCCATTGTCTGGTTCGCGGCCGTATTGACGCTGACCGTTTCGACCGCGTTCTCAATTCCCGCGCTCGGCGCGAACGAAAAAGAACTCATCGCCGATGGGCCGCTTCTGGTGTACGTTGGCACTTACACCGGTCCGAAAAGTAAAGGCATCTATGTCATGCACATGGATCCAAAAACCGGTGAATTGAGTGCGCCGCAGTTGGCGGCCGAAGTCGCGAGTCCTTCGTTTCTGGCAATTCATCCGACGGAGAAGTTCCTGTACGCAGTCAGCGAATTAGATAGTGGGCTGGTGAGCGCTTTTTCCATCGCGAAAGATTCCGGCAAGCTGACCATGCTGAATCAGCAAACAGCCGGTGGCGGGGGTACTTGTTTCGTGGGGCTCAATCCCGCAGGGAACACGGCCCTCGTCGCCAACTATGGCAGCGGTAGCGTGGAAGCCTTGCAGATCGAAGAAAACGGTAAGCTCTCCAAACCCACCGCCTTCATTCAGGATGCCGGCAAATCAGTTGATCCGAGCCGACAGCAAGTCCCGCACGCCCACTCATTCAATGTGGATGCGGCCGGTCGATTTGCGTTTGCCGCGGACCTTGGACTCGATAAGTTGTTCGTCTATCAACTCGATGGAGCCAAAGGCACGCTGACGCCGAATGACCCACCGTTCGTACAAATCACGCCAGGCTCCGGGCCGCGGCATTTCGCGTTTCATCCGAGCGGAAAATTTGCGTATCTGATCAACGAAATGGCTTTGACGGTGACCGCTTTCACCTATGACGCCGACAAAGGCCGTCTGAGCGAAATCCAGACGATCCGCACGTTGCCGGAAGATGGGAAGAAGGGGAACAGTACCGCCGAAGTGCAGGTACACCCATCTGGCAAATTCCTGTACGGTTCCAATCGCGGCGACAATTCTCTTGCCATCTTCACGATCGATGAACAGACCGGAAAGCTGACTGCCACCGGACGGCAGCCGACGATGGGCAAGACCCCTCGCAATTTCCGGATGGACCCCAGCGGCAATTTCCTGCTGGTTGCCCATCAGGATTCGGATTCGATCGTCGTGTTCAAGGTTGACCTGCAGACAGGGGCTCTCAATCCGACAGGCGCGACGGCCAAAGTCGGTTCACCGGTCTGCATCAAGTTCGTATCGGCGCGATAGAATTCATTCGTATTTTGTAGCGTCTGATGCAGTACACGGGAATTTAAAGGTGGCGTGGGCGTCTCGCCCGCGTTTTCTTCAACAAAAAGCATGGGCGAGACGCCCAAGGCATCCTACTTCGCAAAACTCTCTAGCCGACGGAATCGTTCCTAACGGCGAAACATTCCACCTTGGAGGTTTAATGTGCAACCCATGCTTCCGACTCGTCGACAGTTGATCCGTGCCGGTGCGCTGGTCGCCGCAATTCCACTGGCAAGCGCCGCCTGGTCGCAGCGCGCTGTGGCTGCCGAGCCTGGCGAAACCATCAAATCCGATCCCTGGCGTGGTTTGAAGATCGGTGTCGCGACCTACACCTTCCACCAGAAACCGCTTGAACCAACGATCGTGGCAATTCATCGGGTGGGGCTGGCGTACGCATCGATCAAAGACATGCACATGCCGCTCAAAACGACGACCGAGCAGCGGAAGGAAGTCGTCAGGAAGTTCACGGATGCCGGCATTACTCCGCTGAGCTGCGGCGTGGTTTCACTGCCCAACAAGGAAGAGGTCATCCGCCAGGCATTTGAATACGCCCGCGATGCCGGCATCCCCACGATCGTCATCAGCCCGGCTTCCGAGGCGCTTCCATTGATCGAGAAGTACGTCAAGGAATTCAACATTCGCGTCGCGATCCACAACCACGGCCCGGAAGACAAGATGCGATGGCATGCCCCGGCGGATGTCTGGGCGGGCATCGAAAAGCTCGACGAGCGCATCGGCCTGTGCATCGATGTTGGCCACACGAGCAAGGCCGGGGCAGACCCGGCCGAAGCGATCCGTAAGTTCTCGCCTCGCTTATATGATGTCCATTTCAAAGACGTCGCCGATCACGGCCCCAAGGCCAAAACCGTCGAGTGCGGCCGCGGCGTCCTGGATATCCGCGGCATGCTGCAGGCGCTGGTCGACACCAAGTACAGCCACGCAGTCAGCTTCGAGTTTGAGAAAGACGCGGAAGACCCGCTGCCCGGGTTGGCCGAAACGGTTGGATATTGCAAAGGCGTCCTGTCGGATATCACCGTCAAAGCTTGAACAATCCGCGTATGCGCAATTGAACTTCCGACACAATGTTTGGCGGCAGTCCGCCTAATTCTCGTAGAATCATCTAACTCGAAACCGTTACCATTCTATGTAACCGAAGAACGGAGCGAACGCGTAATCCGGTCAAGGCAAATTCAGGGTTGCCGATGTCTAAACATGATATCCGTCGGCTCCAACTGGGCGCGCACGGAACTGGTAATGAACGCCAGTACCACATGACGATACGTACCCAGGGGCCCAGTCAAACATATCGCCGGTCGAACTTTATTTCCGGAAAGATCGTCAAACGGGAGCGGAACGAGTACGACTTTGTATTGCAACTTACACCGTGTCCTGAAAGGGATGTCCGTCCGCGATCGTGTAGAGATCCTCGGCGGGATCGTCCAGAAATGTGAATGCATCGCTGGTGCGAGTCGCTTTCAGCCAAGCCTCTTCGGAATCGGATTCCGACGTCGAAGAAATCGCGGCCGGAAGAAGCCTAACGATCAAACTCGCGTTGGCCGGGAGATTGTACGGCTCATCGAGCACGATCTGCTTGCCATCGAAGTGAGCTTGTAATGCGATTGTCGACATGCGCTCGACGGTAGCGGACGCGTCTTTATTCAGCAATGTAATTCCAGCCCATACTTAGCGATCAATGCAGGAACGAGCGATCTGCAGTAAGATTCAGACAATCGGACATCTTTTTACCTTCTTGAAGTCGAATTTCATCATGCATCATTTTCTTCCCAAACTTCCCAATTCGCGATCTTCGGCTTTCCCGTCTCCGTACACCTTTTGTCTTGTGACGTTCCCCTGCGTTCGGTAGACTGTGGCGTAAAAGGATGCATCAACATGGCCAAGCAGCAGAAGAGGCTGGGCGAAATCCTGGCGGAATGGAAATTTCTCAATCCCAAGGAAATTGATAAGGCGCTGGAGCACGCCAAATCCAAGAACTTGCGCATCGGCGAGGCATTGATCGATTTGAAGATGTGTAATGAGAACCAGGTGGCCAAGGCGCTGGCGACTCAGTACGGCATGGAATACATCGATCTGGACAAGAGTTCCGTGCCGCCGAACTCGATCAATTCGATTCCGGAAGACATCATGCGCAAGCACCTGATCCTGCCTTTGGGCATGGAAAATGGGAAGCTGCGGGTGGCGATTCACGATCCGCTGGATCTGGAATTGCTCGATATTTTGCGATTTCGGCTGGGTAAGGAGCTTCGGCCGGTGTTGGCGGCTAAGAGCCGGATCAAGGGGTATCTGGATGACCTGTTCCAGACGTCGTCGCAAAACACCATCGATAAGACGCTGGACAAGGGCTGGGCCTCACTTGATAAATCGCTGGATAAAACGCTCGATAAATCACTCGACAAATCGCTGGATAAATCGGTCGACAAGTCGATCGATATCGCCGGGATGAGTGAAGATGTGATGAACGATCCGACGCAGGCCCCGATCATCAAGCTGGTGCAGGCGATGATTGCCGAGGCGGTGCGGAATCGGGCGAGCGATATTCACATTGAACCGATGAAAGACCGCATTCGGGTTCGGTATCGCATCGACGGCGAGTGCGTGGAACGCGACAAAATCCCGCTGCGCATGAAAGGGCCGCTGACCAGCCGACTGAAGATCATGGCCGGCATTGATATCGCGGAAAAGCGACTGCCGCAGGATGGTCGAATTAAGCTGATGGTGGATAAGAGCCAGGTCGACTTCCGCGTAAGCACGCTGCCGGCGTATCACGGGGAATCGGTCGTGCTGCGTATTCTGAGGCCGGATGCGGTTCGCATCGGTCTGTCTCACATGGGATTTGAGGAAGAAGATTACCGGGTTTTCCAGAAGATCATCAAGCGCCCGAACGGCATCTTCCTGGTGACCGGGCCGACGGGTTCAGGCAAAACGACCACGCTGTACGGCGCGCTGAATGAGTTGAATCGGCCGGATAAAAAGATCATCACGGCCGAAGACCCGGTGGAATACAACTTCACGGGCATTAATCAATGCCAGGTTCGCGATGCGATCGGCATGAGTTTTTCGAAGATTCTGCGCGCGATGCTTCGTCAGGCACCGAACATCATTCTGGTCGGTGAAATTCGAGACTTGGAAGTGGCGGAAGTCGCGATTCAGGCGGCTTTGACAGGTCACCTGGTGTTCAGCACGCTCCATACAAACGATGCCCCGGGTGCGATCACGCGATTGATCGACATGGGTGTGAAACCGTTCCTCGTGGCTTCGTCCATTCAAGCGGTGATGGCGC
Organism: Tepidisphaerales bacterium; assembly: GCA_038230975.1. GTDB lineage: Bacteria > Planctomycetota > Phycisphaerae > Tepidisphaerales > Tepidisphaeraceae > JANXVV01. The sequence continues at coordinate 5,387 of JBBRMF010000047.1, read as the reverse complement.
AGCGGTTGATTCGGACGCTATGCCCGAAGTGCAAACAGCCGGACCATGAACCGGATGAGATGTGGCTGCGGTTGGTGGGCATTAAAGCGGCGGACATGAAGGATAAAGTGCTGTATAAACCGCGCGGTTGCGATAACTGCACAGGCACGGGCTTCCGTGGCCGTATCGGTATCTTTGAAATGATGATCATGAATAACGAGATTCGTGATCTGGCGTTTAACCGAGCCCCCACGAATAAGATCCGCAAAGCGGCGTTGGCGTCGGGCATGAAGAGCTTGCTGCTGGATGGTCGCCTGAAAGTATTGAATGGGATTACCACTGCGGAGGAAATTGTGAAGGTGGCGCAGGTGGATGGGGTGATTACGGATCAGTAATGAGGTTCCATGATTAGGGTGCGTCATTACACGCGGCGAAGCAGCAAGGAAAAGATTTTGGGTGAGTCCCGGATCGTGGCACGCGATCAGAATAAGGTGTTTGTGGAAAGAGCCTATGCGAAACCGCTTTCCCCAAGAGATGCCGAGGCTCGGTATTATCTGGCTCGACGGAAAGGCGGCGCGTATGTCGATTTTGATCTTTCCGAGGAAGAACTGAAAACGCAGTTCAACCCATTGAAAGGACAGATGGAGTTTTTGTCGTCGGTGGGATTGACCTGACGGGTAAGAATGTCGAAGGTTTCGACAATACTTGAGAATGTTCGAGATGAAGGAAATCGCAATCACAAGCGTTGAAGATGGCGACTCGCGAGTGGGGGTGACCCGCTCGGATCTGGTGGAGGCATGGAGCCTTCTGGAAAATCTGGTGTGTTCTCTCGATCGAATCGGCAGTCGACACGGACAGGAACCAGGCGAGGCGTATGATCCCGAGCGCTCAAAGGAATTCTATGAAGCGATTGGGCGGTTCGTGGCCGAGAGAGAATTGATTGATCGACTGGTGGAAACGCGTGGAAAACTAGGCGACTATCTGTCCGACGATGAGGCTGAAAACCTCACGGAGCGCATTGCCTATTGGCATGAGCGAAAATAAGTAACGATTTTGTTTTAAGGGCAGCTATGGCCACGATTCAGATTGACCGTTTGTTGGAAACCGTTGTTCGCCAGAAGGCAAGCGACTTGCACCTTGTGGTGGGTCGTCCGCCTTGCTTGCGTTTGCATGGTGGGATTCGGGAATTGCAGACCAAGCCACTTGAGGCTGAAGACACGATGGCGTTGTTGAAGTCGATCACGCCGGAGCGTATTCAGCAGGAGTTTGAGGAATCGGGCTCGGGTGACTTTGGCTTTTCGTACGGGGAGGCGGCGCGATTCCGCGTCAGCATTTTCAAGCAGAAGGGCGTTGCCAGTTTGGTGCTGCGGCGTATTCCGAACAACATTCTGACGTTCGAGCAGATTGGTCTGCCGAAGATGGCCGAGCAAATCTGCCGTCGACCGCGCGGGATGTTCCTGGTGACCGGGCCCACGGGTTCCGGCAAAACCACGACGCTCGCGTGCATGATCAATTACATCAACGAGAACTTCGAGCGGCACATCATCACGATGGAAGATCCGATCGAATATTACCACAAGCACAAGAAGAGCATCGTCGTGCAGCGCGAAGTGGGCGTGGACGTTCCGAACTTCCCGGAAGCCCTTCGCCGTGCGTTGCGTCAGGATCCGGACGTGATGCTCGTGGGTGAAATGCGCGACTTGGAGACGATTCAGGCGGCCATCACCGCAGCGGAAACAGGCCACCTGGTATTCGGCACGCTGCATACATCAGGTGCGGCCTCGACGATCAACCGTTTGATCGACGCCTTCCCGACCGAGCAGCAGGAACAGGTTCGTGTGCAGTTGTCGGGCAACCTGATTGCCGTGTTAAGCCAATGCTTGTGTCCGCGCGTGGACACGGACGGGATGTTGGCCGGCTACGAGTTTATGTATGTGACGCCGGGTATTCAGAATCTGATTCGCGAGAATAAGAGCTTCCGTATCGACTCGGAAATTCAAACCGGTAAAAAGTTCGGCATGCAGTTGTTGGATGACAACTTGTGGATGCACTTTACGGCCGGTCGAATCAGTGCGGAAGAATGTATCGACAAGAGCAAGAACCCCGGCTACATGGTGGACAAGATGCACAAGGCCGGGATTGATGTCGCCATTGGCGATGACATTATTATGGATGACGGTGACGAGGGCGCTGCCGCTGCCGGAGCGCCTGCGGCACCGAAACCGGGCGGCGGCGCACCGGATTCCGCAGCCGCTGAAAAGGAACGTCAGGCTCAGATTCAGGCGAATCGCGAGCGGATGTTGAAGGCACAGCAGAAGAAATAGCCAGGTTCCCTCCCCCTGGTATTCCAGGGGGGAAGGTTAGGATGAGGGGTTCTTTGAATTGGTATTGGGCTGAGGGGTGTGTTTGGAAAAACGAGATTTCCCCCCCCTCACCCTAACCCTCCCCCCGGAGTGCCGGGGGGAGGGGACAAGAAGGATATTGAAAATGTCACAAGTCAGTTCATCGAACCAACCGTCTCCAACCGATCCGAATCGCAAACCGGTCGCACCGGTGGTTGTGCCGCAAAAACCGGCCGTGCCGGGTCATCCGGCGGGGTTGCGTCCACATGCGGCGGTGACGGTAAATCCGGCGAGTTCTTCACCGCTGGATCTGGTGCCTGCCGCAGCGCCAAAGCCGGTGATTCCGGGAATGTCCGGTGCGGTAAGGCCGGGGGTTGCTAAGCCACCCGTGGCAGTTGGAGCGCGGCCGGTGAACCCGATCGCGGCGATGGTGCCGACGGGTGGCACGACGGCGATCGATCAGTTGCAGGGTCGGCCGCTCGGTCGCCTGCTCCAGAAAATGGGCAAGGTCACGCGCGAGCAGTATCAGGAAGCGCTGGCCTTCCAAAAGAGCAAAGGAGGATCGCTCGGGCGAATTTTGATCGATCTGGGATACATTAAAGATCAGGATCTGAATATCGCGTTGGCCGCCCAGAAGGGGTATGAGTTTTTCAATGTGGATGGCTACAAGGCCGACCCGAAAGTGCTGGCGGCGGTGCCGGCACAGATGGCGATGTCGAGCAAAATCCTGCCGATCGCGTTCGATGCCGCTGCCAAGAAGCTCACGGTGGTGATGGCCAATCACGAAAACTTTCGCGCGCTGGACGATCTCAAACAGTTGATGGGCTATACCGTTATCGCGAAAATCGGTGATCCGGAAGCAATCGAACGACTGGTCGCCAAAAACTACAACACCGCCGCCGAAAGCCTCGGGGATATTCTGGGTGAACTCAGCAACGACAACACACTGAAAGATCTTAAAGGCCGTGGCGAATCGATCGACCTTGACGCGCTGAAAGACGCCGCCGATTCAAACCCCGTGCGAAAGCTCATCAACCTGGTTTTGCTGCAGGCGATCAAGGACAAGGCTTCTGATATTCACTTCGAGCCGTTTGAAACTGAATTTAAGATGCGCTATCGCATCGACGGCGTCCTTTATGAAATGATGCCGCCCCCGGCCCATATTGCCCCGGCGATCAGCTCGCGTATCAAGGTCATGTCGAACCTGGATATTGCCGAGCGGCGCGTGCCGCAGGACGGGCGTATCGAGTTGAACGTCAACAATCAGCCAGTCGATCTTCGCGTATCGGTGTTGCCAACGATGTTCGGTGAAGCCGTCGTGATGCGCGTGCTCGATCGCGGTAACGTCAGCCTGGATCTGGATAAGCTCGGCATGCGCGAGGAGGATCTGAACACCTTCCGCCAACTGATCAAAAAGCCAAACGGGATCGTGATCGTCACCGGGCCGACGGGTTCGGGTAAAACGACGACGCTCTATTCGGCGCTGCGGGAATTGAACGATATCAGCACGAAACTGATCACCGCCGAAGACCCGGTGGAATATGACATCGACGGGATTATTCAGTGTCAGATCAAGCCGGATATTGAATTGACGTTCGGTCGAATTCTTCGCGCGATGCTGCGACAGGACCCTGACGTGGTGCTGGTCGGTGAAATTCGCGACAAGGAGACGGCGGAAATCGCCATTCAGGCATCACTGACGGGTCACTTGGTGTTCAGCACCCTGCACACGAACGATGCGCCGTCGGCCGTCGCCCGTTTGTTGGATCTGGGCATCGAGCCATTCCTTGTGACGGCCACGCTGGAAGGCGTTTGCGCACAGCGATTGGTCCGTCGAATTTGTCTGAAGTGCAAAGAGGCGTACGTGCCGGCTGAAGAGCAATTGATGGAATTGAACCTTCGCTCTGAAGATGTCGCGGGTCGCGTTTTCTACTACGGAAAAGGTTGCGATGCCTGCAACAACACCGGTTATCGCGGCCGTCAGGGCTTGTATGAGTTCATGCTGCTGGATGATGAGATGCGCGACATGATCGTGCAGCACGCCAGCACCCAGCAGCTTCGAGCGGAGTCCAAGAAGCGCGGCATGCGGACCCTGCGGCAAGCAGGGTTGCTCGCGATTTACGACGGGGTGACGACGATTGAAGAAGTCGTGAAGGAAACGTTGAACGAGGATGATTGATCCGTGGCTTGCTTCATTCATGTATAAATTCGTAGGGTCCGCTTTAGAGCCTGGAAAAAAATGGTGCATGGGCGTCTCGCCCGTGCTTTCTTCGGAAGGAAACGCGGGCAAGACGCCCTCGCCACCTAAAAATTCCCAGGCTCTAACCCAACTTCCGCAGCTCGCAATCTAAAACGGCCCTAACGCTATTGCCAAGGTTGTTTTTATCGAAAAGTGGCTCTCCACGAAACCCGTTGACTCTTGTGTATCTCAGCCGACCAAGTGAAGAATTTGCAATCGAAAGTGGCCGAAGTTGCGCATGCCGCAGGCTCGCCACAAAATGGCCCGCAGTCCCCGGTTGAATCCTTCGGTGCGGCCTTTGTCCTCGAAGATCAGGCGTAACGCCTCGCGATGCTCGGCCAGCCTTTGTGCATTTGCAACTCGTCATCACCTTGGTAATTTGCACCGACTTGCTGCTGACATTCGTAGTCGTAAAAATATGATTCAGTAAGCTGGCTTGCGAGGCGGTCACTCTGCCGAAATCGAACTAACTTTGCCGTCAAGTTAGGACCGGAGTAATTGACTGTCCCGTGGAGCGATTGTGCTTTCCATGGTATTCACTCACTCTCCCGCGTGAGAGACAAGGTTCCTTTTCTCCAGGCCTCTGTTTGGTGTTCCGGGCATTTTCGGCAAGTGGCACAGTCGCGGTCGATTAAGGCGATGGCGACATTTCCGCTCGAAAGCTCTGTAGTGTTGCCGTCCAGATATTTAAAGAGTGGACATTGTTTCCCAACCCATGACTCGGCCTCAAGGAAAACAACGCGGGAGTTTGATGGACCCGCGATGGAATTTTCAGTCGCGTAAAGTACAACGGCGGCGATCAGCAGGACCATGCCGAAGATGCCGCT
>JBBRMF010000046.1:0-26671 GCA_038230975.1 Tepidisphaerales bacterium | reverse complement strand
CGCGATCTTCCAATGGATCGAAGTATGGTACAATCGCAAACGCAGGCACAGCTCCCTGGGCTATCTGAGCCCGGAAGCTTTCGAGGCTAAACAGAACTGACACAGGACCTGAGCGCGCCAGAATTTGGTGGGGAAGATCAGTTTGGCACCAGAGACCCGATTCTTTATGCCGCTGGGATCAATCTTTACGAAGCCGTTGATTCAAATCCCGTGAGGTACGGTGACCCTCTTGGTCTTACACCAATACTGGGCGGCATAAGCGGCATAAACTCGCCTGGACAAAACTATGTGAACCAACGCTGGTTGCCCGAAGCAGGATTTCATCCAGACCTTTCGTTTAATGATTTCCATAGCCGAATTGGGCTCGGAGATATTCTCGGCCACTTCTGGAACACTCAGGAGCTGTTGGATCGTGAAGCGCAACAGATGTCGACAAATCCACCAGCAGCCTTTGATCCATGCCAATGTGATGACACTCAAACCGAAGTGCGTGTTCTAATGATCGCCCCTAAGACCCATACTCTACCACCAGGCAATGCGCCAGGTCGAGGTAACTGCTGCCACATTACGGTAGATATAGCCCGGGGAATCGGTGATATCGTTCCAAACCAGCGCGGATTCGCCCGTGACGATGAGAACTTTTGGCAAAATTGGACGGATCCTTTTGGAGGTCGGACACGCAGCGTCGATCTCGGAAATAATCCAATTGGTCACACCCCTAACGGCATTGGACAACCGTTTCCTTTCCTTGCCCCGGTCGGAACCGGGCGCAACAGACGGTTGGCACCAACGGGCGAGCAACCTTTTGACGCTGCTCAATGGGTCCGAGACAACATGCGGCCGGACCAAGAGGGTTATACGTTTGTGTGCCATAGTCAAGGTTGCAACATCCTCATGATGACACTTAATCAGGCGTGTGCGCGGAGAGACGCATGAGAAATCAAAGTGCCATCATGCGAGGAAAAGGTTCTTGTTTGTGGCGAACACTAATCTGCCTAGTTGCGCTTGCCTTTGTTCCTTGTATGGGAGGCTGCATTCTTCTGATGGCGGGACGCAAGCCGATGGGATACGACTATGTCCTTAAAAAAGGAAATGCCAAAGATATTACGGAATGGGCACTTACCCAAGTTGATTGGAGCCCCATTTTTGACGCAATCGGTGCGTTGGGCGAGATTGCCGCCCTCAATCGGCGCGACAGTCAGGAGGCCGTGGAGGGCTATCTCGCCATCTACCAGAAGCTTCGCGCGGGATGGCCGGGTTTTACCGGTTTCGGTCCGGTACTTCGCCCAAGGGAGCCAGCCACTGAAGATCAGCGACAAGAGCGATTGGAGTTGCTTATAACAAGTTGCTACTCAAATGCAGGCGGCTTTCAACGCAACAAATACATTGATGAGCTTTACAGAAGAATAGAACCTCCGACGAATGAAGCGACGCGGCATAAGGATTGGTATGATGCAGGCCACAATAGTCGCGGGAAGCGGAGCGAATGATGAATCACTTGGTCGTAAACAGACGACTTATTGCATTTCGACGAGAAGCGGCGTTCTTTTTTATGTGTATTCGGCTGATTGATCTTGGTAGCATCGCGAACGCAGGACAAGTAGAATTATAGATTACCTCAGAGTTGTCTCCACTCCTCGAAAACGCGTTCCCATTCAGCAACCGCCGCAGCCAGCCCCCATTCCTTTTCTAATTTTTCACGCGCGGCGAGTCGGAACTTATTCCGCTCGTAAGCCTCAAACGCTAGTCGGCTGGCGCGATACTGGAATTCCCTCTGATCCTTGCAGAGCCACCCAGTCTTGCCGCTCTCGACTTGCAACCGCCAGCCACCCCTGTCGTCGACCACCAGTACTGATCCCGACGCCATCGCTTCGAAACCGACGCGAGGCAAGTTCTCGAAGGTATCGGTCGTCATGATTATCACGTCGCAGAACCGGTAAAACTCCTGAGCAGTCGTCCAGCCAGGAGAAACTGCCGCAATGTAGCTGTCGGGCCGCTGACAAAGCTTTCGTTCGACTTCGGCACTCCATCGCATGATCAATCCCGCTTTGGGAACGGGCGCGGTCATGGTGGTGTATATCCAGAGTTGACTCTCATGGAACTTTCCTGGGTCCGGCCTGGATATCCGCCCGAACCGGAACGCGTCTGTAGGACCAGAAAAGGGGAGGACCAGAAAAGGGGATAAGTACATTTGTTTTATTCCATTATATGTACTTATCCCCTTTTCTGTCTCCTTATCCCCTTTTCTGGCTTCCTTTTCTGCGGGATGTTACCCGCGATGAGGAACCGAAGCGCGCCCGTGGGGCATGGGGAGGATCAGGCCGACACCCCGACGACGGCTGTCCGTGCTGCGTTGCAAGACGCCGGAGAGGGTGATGAAGGAAGCGTGGATGTACATGCTGGCGTATAACCTGATCCGCGGCGTGATGGCCGAGGCGGCCACGCTGGCGGAAGTGGAGCCACGAGAATTAAGCTTCGCGGGCGCAGTACAGACGCGGGTCGCGTTTTCCCCGGCCCTTCAGATGGCCACGCCCGAGGATCTGCCGCGACTGTGGGAGATCATCCTGCGAGCGATCGCTCGCCACCGCGTCGCAGACCGGCCCGACCGATATGAGCCGCGGGCGGTGAAACGCAGATCAAAACCAATCGCGATCCTCACCGTCCCCAGAAAAAAAGCAAAGGAACGACTCGCAAAGCGTGGAGCAGCAAAGTGTTAGGAACTTGGAAGTGCCATTCGTGGCTGGCGCCTTTTCTCAATCCTTGAAGAATAACCTTAATTCGCGATGTGGTAGCAGGTAAGTTCTTCGGGGCTGCGGATAAAAAGTTTTCCGTGCGAGAGAATCGGTTGCGTGAAGTCGAGGAGATTCACGGTGGGTTTGTTGACGTTGTGGGTTTTGACTTGGCCGAGAAGCTTGTAGCCAATCGGGGTGGCTTCGATCAGGCGAAGGGTTTGGAAGCTTCGAACAAAGAGCAAGCCGTCGGCTCGCGTGATGGCGACGCCGCATTGGAACCCGGGCTGTTCCCATTGGAGCTTGCCGGTTGCGAGATCGAGGCAGATGAGTATGAGCTTGGAATCGCTGGCGACTTTTTCGTCGCTGCCCCGGATTTCGCCCGCGAAGCCATAGAGGTAGCCGTCGTGATGGCGGAACTGGTAAATGGGCATGTAGATTTCGATGTGGCGCTGCCAGAGCGTTTTTGCCTTAAAATCCGGCGTAGAAAAGTCGACATCGACGACCTGCGTAGGATCGGCGTCGGGGATGTTGACGATGTGATTGGCCAGAATCAGCGGCGTAGGAACCGTGGTGCCGCGCATCCGGGGTTCGGGGCAGTTAAAGCTCCATATCTGTTTGCCGTCCGAAACGCGGAGAGCCTTGAGCTGTGCGTTGGCGTTGATCACGATGCAGGTGTCGTCGCCGAAGTGGGCAATGGCGGGCGTCTGCCCTTCACCGAGCCGCGATTCCTTTCGATGGGGTTCGCTGAATTCCCAAAGCACCTTTCCGGTGGCTGGATCGAGGGCGCGGCAGAGGACGAGGAATTTATCACCTTCGGTCTCACCGTCGGGGCGCGACTGATTTGAACGCGTTGTCGCGTCGCCGTACCACAGGATGAGTTTGCCATCGGCGAAGATGGGGGAGAAGTCGTAGCCTTTTTCGCCGGATGCATTCCATTCGTCCCAAAGGTTTTGTTGCCACGTAAGCTTGCCGGTCTTGCGATCGTAGCAACGGAGATGGCCGATCGCGCCGAGGGTGATTAGGCGGTCGCCCGCGACGCAGGGCGTGGAGCGAAAGCCGCCACCGGCCCAGCCGATGTTGCGCTCGTAATATGGCCCGACTTCGTATGTCTGCTTCCATCGGACCGAGCCGTCGGTGGCACTGAGGCAGGCAACAGTTTCAGCATTGCCGCGGGCCGCTTCGGTGGAGCAGACGTAGACATCGTCGCCGACGACGGAAGGGGATGACCAGCCTGGTTTGATCTTTTGACGCCACAGAATCTTAGGGCCACCTTCGGGCCACTCGCGAAGGAGGTTGGTTTCAGGCGAGGAGCCGTCGCCGTTTGGCCCCTGGAATTGAGGCCAGTCGGATTGAATCGATTCTTTAGCGCATACGGTTGCGGTCAGGAAAAGGAGTGAAATGATCCATCGCATTAAAATGCCTTGCCTGCAGTGCTACCTGTTGATCAATTGGATTTTAAGCCATCATCGATGTGCTATCCAAGTAATTTCGGGAAAAATTTACTCTATTCAATTACGCCGGCACGAATGTAGAAATGCTTGTAATCCAAAAATAGCGACCGAAGGCTCTACGCGACAGCCACAGCCGCGGATTGAATGGCCGGCCGGTTCATGGCCCACATCTTCTCGGCGGCCTCATCGTGCATGAATGGGAGGTAGGCGTAGCGTTTGCCATGTTCGACGGGGAGGACTTCGTGTAGGAGCGAGCAGGAGAACACGGTCGCGGCGCCGGTGGGGGAGCGGTAGGTCTGGATTCCGAACTCACGGAAGCGGAGGTCGCCACCTGCATAGTCTTCGGCGTTGAGATTGATGGTGACCGCGAAGCGGCGGTGCGCCGAGCCGGACGTTGAGTCATCGCGGTGCGGCCTGAAATGTCCGCCCACGGCACTGTCATAACATCCGATCGTGTTCCGCTCGACGTGAGTGGCATTGAACTGAAAGGCCTGCTTAATGGCGGGAACAAGCCGCCGACGCAGGCGTTCATGAACTTGACCGAGCAGCGCCGGATCAGTGATCTCGTGATCGCTGCGGCGTTTCGTGGAGTCGTCAAACACGCGGATCGTGCGGCCGTCGACCTCCCGGAGGATGCCAATGTTTTCGCCGCCATGGCGCTCGAACACACTGATAAGTTGCCGGCAGAATTCGGGCTCGAAAACGTGCGGCACTTGCAGGATGGGAGGATTTCCCGCCAGGCTCAACAGTGGGGGAAGGCGGTCGAGCGCGGCAATCACGTCGTCGAAATGCTGGAGCGCGCGCTGCTCAACCAGCGGAATGACGGCGACAACGCGCATCGAGCGGTCGAGAATCAAAGTGTGAGGGATGTAGCCCGGCCCGTCCGCGCGGGACGCACCAAAGAGCCGACTGACGGCCCGGTCGAAATCCCAGACGAACTCAACGCCGGGATCATGTCGGACAACGCGGGCCAACCGCTCGTCGTCGGGGTCGATGCTCACTCCCAGAAAGACAGTGTCGATCTGCGCAAAGCGCGTATGGTAGGCGGGCAAACGACTTAGCGCTGCGCCCATCATGGGGTGCGAGGCAGTGCCCATGAAGCTGATCACGATGTAGCGGCCAGCGAGATCGCTGAACTGCATGTGGTCATTGAAAGTAGTGCGCGCAATGAACGAAGGTGCTGGATCGCCGGTGAGTAACATATGGTGATTACCTATCTGATGAACAACCTGGGCGGGAAATCGGGTTCCTGTAAATTAGGAAGCCAACACCCGTCGATCATAGGACTGAACGAACCCTTTAATCCGATATAACGACAAAGACCCCGAACAATATCGGTCATAACGGGCTCTCTCTTCAGCGGTGGTTTTTGGAGCAACATATTCGCGTAGAAAGAAGAGCGACTGAAAACAAACTCGCTCGCTCATTCAAACGGCGACGGCGCATCAATATTGTTCTGAAAGTCTTTTTTTGTTGAATGTCAGTTTGGAGAGCTTGGGAGTTCTAATCGGAAGCGTACTGATGCGTTAATGCGAAAGCCGAAGAATCGCTATCGAGAAGCTTCTTCAGGGCGGAAAAATGCTGCTCGCCCGATTCTTGCCAGGGGAAACGCTCGGAATAACTTCCAGTGTTGGGTCGGATCAGGAAGATGCGGTCATCTTCGGAAGTTCAGACAAGAATACCTTGAATCACTTTCCCCTCCACATTCGTCAACCGCCGATTAATACCATTGTGATAAAACGTCAGTTTTTCGTGATCCAATCCCAGCAGGTGCAGGATGGTCGCGTGGAAATCGGGGATGGTGACTTTGTCTTCACCGACGAAGTAACCGACTTCGTCTGAACTGCCGTAGGATGTTCCGATTTTGACGCCGGCACCGGCGAGAAAACAGGTGAAAGCGGTGGGGTGATGATCGCGGCCTTTTGAGCCGACGCCCTGCGTGACCGGGCTGCGGCCGAACTCGGTGGACCAGATGAATAGTGTGTCTTCCAGCATGCCGCGCTGTTTGAGGTCTTTGATGAGTGCGGAGACGGGGCGGTCAACGGTGGCGGCCTGGGTATCGTGATTTTCCTTTAAATTCTCATGGCCATCCCAATTGATGCGCGGGCTGCCGAAGGAGCCACCGTTGTGGATTTGAACGAATCGCACGCCTTGCTCCAAGAGCCGCCGAGCCATCAGGCAGTTTCGGGCGAAGCCTTTGTTGGTGGGATCATCTAGGCCATAGAGCTTTTTGATGGCTTGCGGTTCATTGTCGAGATTCGTGGCTTCCGGAATGCTCGTTTGCATTCGCGCGGCTAGCTCGTAGGAGCGCAATCTCGCCGCGAACGCACCGTCACCTGGATGCGCATCGGCGAACTCACGATTCATCGTGGCAAGCAATTCCATGTCGGCCGAGCGCGCGGCGGTGGAAATGCCGGCAGGCGTGCGCAAGTCGGCGACGGGTTCAGGGGACTGTGTGCGGAATGCCACACCCTGATGATTCGCCGGGAGAAAGCCCGAGGTCCAATTGATAGAACCTCCCGCAGGCAGCCCGCGCGGATCGGGTAAAACGACAAACGCCGGCAGGTTTTCATTGACCGTGCCGAGCCCGTAGCTGAACCATGCGCCCATGCACGGAAAACCGTTCTGCGTGAATCCGCTGTTCATCTGAAACGCCGCCGGTGTGTGGTTGTTGCTCTTGGCGAACATCGACTTGATAAAGCAAATGTCGTCTACGCAACCGGCCAGATTCGGAAGAAGATCGCTCACCCAGGCACCGGATTGGCCTCGCTGGCGAAAAGGGTAAACACTTTTCATTAATCGGCCCGGTTGACCGAAAAATCCGAGGTTTTCGCCTTTCCCTTCCAGTGACTTGCCATCCATTTTCTCCAGCTCCGGCTTGTAGTCGAAGGTATCAAGATGGCTCACCCCACCGGTGCAGAATACCTGAATCACACGTTTTGCTTTCGGTGCAAAATGTGGTTGTCGCGCGGAAGGAGTGATGATTTCAGCGGCACGCGCACGGTCTTGATCGAGCAACCATGCCATCGCGATAGCACCCAGCCCACCACCGGCGTTCCACAGAAAATGACGACGGGAAAACGGAACGAGTTCATTGCCGCGCGGAAGAATGACTGGATTTGCTTTATTTGACATAGACAAACTCCGTTGAGTTCAGCAGCGCCCAACAGACACTGGCCAACCCGCGCTCTTGAACGGCAGTCGATGCGCGGGAAATCTCATCCGCGGTGGGGCGGCGACCAATGGCCAACAGGTAGACGCTTTGGATGGCGGCGTGGGTGTTCGAGCCCGCATCTTTCATCGCACGCTCGGCCAGATATTTTGCCTGTCGTTGAACGAACGAATTGTTCATTAGCTCAAGCGCTTGAAGCGGCGTGGTGGTCACCCCGCGACGCGGCGTTTTCACCGACGGATCCGGGCAATCAAATGCCTCAAGCAGTGGATCTTTTCCGCTGTTCACATTCACTCGATACACCGTGCGGCGGCTAAACTCCGGCTCCGGTCGATCCACCAGATGGTAAAACGACGCATTGAACTGCGTCACCGTAAACGGTCTGAAACTCGGCCCGCCCACGGCCAAATTAAGTTGACCACTGACGGCCAACATCGCATCCCGAACCGCTTCGGATTCGAGTCGCTTTGGCGCGAATCGCCAGAGCATCTGATTATCCGCATCCTTCGCCGCAGCCATCTCATTGAATGTCGATGCCTGACGATACGCCGCTGAATTCACGATCAACCGATGCAGAGATTTCACGCTCCACTTATTTTCGATCAGCTTCATCGCCAACCAATCCAGAAGTTCCGGATGGCTCGGTCGCGCGCCGCTAACGCCAAAATCATTCGGCGTGGCGACCAACCCCTGACCGAAATGAAGGTGCCAGATTCGGTTGGCCATGACGCGGGCTGGCAGGGGGTTGAGCGGGTCGGCGAGCCAATCGGCGAACTTGAGTCGACGTTGTGCTTCGGGGGCGTCGGCAGGCAATCCAAAATCAGGATTGAGATCCACAATCGCCGAGAGCGCGCCCGGCGTCACCACTTCATCCGGCGAGGTCACTTCACCGCGTTTCAGTCGATGGGTCGGAGCCGGTTGCACGCGGGTCCCCACGTACGAAACGGAGACCGGCACGCGTTTAATCGCGTCGAATGATTCGCGGGAATGTTTCAGATTCGACAAGGCCGAATTCCGCGCGACCTGTTGATCCGGAGTGAGGTTCGCAAGAATCTCCGATGGCGGTATTGAAAATCCTCCCGCGCGGAATGAGGCTGCCACTTCCGTGGCGCTCAATGCGCGATCGTAGAGCGCCGCTTGCCGGATTTTGCCCGTCAGCCACGGTCGTCCACCGCCTTTGTGACGCATTCCCAATACGACATGCGATTTGCCCGCGTAGAAAGTCTGTAGTGAGCTTCCGGGAGTATAGGTCGCGCCGTAAGGTTCCCCGTTGCGGTAAACGGTGATGCTGTTGTCCGCGCGATAGACAATCGCCATGTGAATGTAGACGTCCGGCGCCGTATTTTCTTCACGCGCGTCCAGATCTTTCGTGCGGAGGAACCCGGTACTGCCGGCGATCCATTGTTTGGGTTGTCGCTCGCCGAACACAATGGCGTCAAACGAACTTCCATCGTCGGCTTCGATGGAAATCGGTGCACCGCCGCCTTGCTTTAAATCCGCCAGCGAGACCCACGCTTCCAGCGTCTTTTCGCGAATATCGCGCGTGAGCGGAGGCGATTGAAAATAAGCGCCATCTTTCGGCAGCAGCAAAACACCGTTCGCGATTGATGCGCCGCCATTCAATGAACCCGGCGGTGTCGCATTGGCCGTGCCGTCAAAGTTCAATAGCAGAAATGCTGTCGAATGATGGGAAGGTCGATCGGTCGAATATTTCGCAGCCGCCAGTTTCCAGCCTTCGGATTCGATTTGCGCGACTTCCTGCTCGAATCTCGTGATTTCTTTCCGAAGCGCGGCCAATCGAGCCGCCTGCGCTTTTGATTCCATCAATCGATTAATCTGCCGTTCGCCATGCTTCACCCCCTCGAAAACCGATTTGATCCGATAGTATTCTTCATGCGGAATCGGGTCGAACTTGTGCGTATGACAGCGGGCACAGTTAATGGTAAGGCCCAGAAAGCTTTGCCCCACGACACCGATCAAGTCCTCAAGCTCATCGTCGCGGGCGATGGCGCGTTGGGTGGCGTTGGCCTGCATATTTCCCGCCGCATCCCAGGGGCCGCACACGAGCAAACTCGGGCCGATCATGCCATCGGTCGTCACCGGCTCCATCACATCACCGGCGATCTGCTCTTTCATGAACCGGTCATAGGGCTTGTCATCATTAAAACTCTTGATGACGTAATCGCGGTACTGCCATGCGTTTTCCCGCAGGTGGTCATATTCAAAACCCTGGCTCTCGGTATACCGTGCGATGTCGAGCCAATGCCGACCCCAACGCTCCCCATAGTGCGGCGACGCGAGCAGCCGATCGACCAATTCCGCATAGGCATTCGGCGATGTATTTTTGACGAACGCTTCAATCTCCTCGGGAGATGGCGGCAGACCGATCAAATCAAAACTCAATCGACGAATCAGGGTCGTGCGATCTGCCTCTGGCGAAAGCGTCAGACGCTCTTTTGCGAGCCGCGCGCTAATCAATGCATCTATTGGGTTCCCCGAATTTCCCGGGATCGCTGGAACGCGCAACGGCTGAAGCGACCAATGGCCACTCCTTGCCTTCTTTAATTCCTCCGGCCAATTCGCACCCTGATCGATCCACGCCCGCAACAGCGCGATCTGATTCGTCGTTAAAGGTTCCCCTTTCGGCGGCATGAGCGTGTCAGGTTCCAACCCGGCAACCAGATGAATCAGGCGGCTTTCCGCGCTCTTGCCCGGCTCAATGACTTTGCCCGAATCACCGCCGCGCATCGCCCGCGATTTTCCATCGAGTCGTAAATCCGCTTTTTGTTTGTCCGGCCCGTGACATTTCACGCACCGCTCGACGAGCAACGGCTGAATATCGCGCGCAAAATCAACTTTCGCAGTCGCGGGTTGGGGTAACTTTGTAAGGTTGAGATTTTTTGAGAGAGGTTCAGCGGTAAGTACGAAGCGAAGAAATCCAGACCCCTCCACCAACATCACCACCGCGATCAAGATCAATGGCGGTCGCAATCGCTTGGGATCGAGGTGCTTCATCCCTCCTTATACTCCGAGCCATTCGCCCCGTTTCCGGTCAATAGGTGGAATGATGATGGGCCCGAGACGATTCGAACGTCCGACCTCGTCCTTATCAGGGACGCGCTCTAACCAACTGAGCTACGAGCCCTAACGTCTAACGGCAAACCGTCAGTCGATAGAGAGGGGGGATTGTAAAGTTCATCGGGCGTCTGTCAACGTCATAAATGGTTCTGACTCTTAACTCCGTCAAAATATCATTTGCTGCTCGTGGTGAAATTACCCGATTTTTGCAGGGAAGCCACAACCGCCGCCGCAGCGATCGCGGCGGTTTCGATCCGGAGAATGGTCCGTGTCAGTGAGATGGCGGGAATCCCCGATTGCTCAAACAGCGTTACTTCATCAACCGTCCATCCGCCTTCAGGCCCGATGAACAAAGTCAGTGTCCCCGGTGTCATTTGCGCGATTTTTTCCGCGATGGGAACGGTTCCCGGTCCGGTCGACAAACACCAGGCATCTCCTGCGAGTCGAGCGGTTTTGATGGCTTCGGAAAGCGACGTCAGCGATTCGATGTGCATCACTCCGCGGCGGTGCGATTGCTTGGCCGCTTCTTCCGCCAGCCGGAGCCATCGCTGCAATTTGTTTTTTCCCTCCGGCAGCGAAACGCTTCGATCCGTAGCCAGTGGAATCAGGGTATTGACGCCAAGCTCGCTCAGTTTTTCCACCATCCAATCCGCCCGAGCCGCTTTCGGAACGGCCGCCGCGATGACCAGATTGAATTCCTCGGCCTCGCGCGGCTGAATGGATTCCACCGCAATACTCACCTGCCCGGCCGCGACCGTTTTCAGAATACCGAGACCGATGTTCCCCACATCATCAAACGCCTCGACCGCCGTCTGTTCTTTCAACCTCAGCACATCCCGAACATGATGCGCTTCTCGATCATCGAGGAGGACTTCACCGACCGATACTTGAGAAACGTGAATTCGCCTGGCCACGGCAGGATTATCATCTTCTGGCACGAACCCGGCAAGCAGATCCGGTCCCCTCCCTCCGGAGGGGTGTGTGACAGTTCCGGCGTACCCGATTTCTCCCTCTCCCGGTACTCCGGGGGAGGGTTGGGGTGGGGGAAATCCGCTGAATCACTCTATTTATCGAAAAAGACCCCCACCCTTCCCTCCCCCGGAGTACCAGGAGAGGGGATAATACCCGCCGATCTTGTCACGCACCCCCTCCGGAGTACCAGGCGGAGGGCACCACAAGAATTCCCGGGGAAACCTCTTACTGCTGTTGTTGCTGACTCACTTCCTGATTGCTCGAATCATAGGATGAGCCATTTTGCCCATACATCGTCCGAATGCCGATCCCCTCAATCCTTTCCGCCGGAAGCCCACCGGGAACGCCTTGCAGTTCTTCCGACTGCACGGCGATCAGCATGCTTTCCTTACCGTCGCCTTTGAACATTCCCCGATTCGGCGGCACATCGCGATACTCACGGCCAACCGCCACGCGCACAAAGTGCGACGTAATCATGCACTTATTCGTTGGATCAAAACCCACCCAGCCAAACGATGGGAAAAACAATTCGCACCAGGCGTGCGTCTGGGCGTAGCCGCGATATCGCTCGCCTTCCGGATGAAGAAATCCGCTGACATATCGCGCCGGAATGCCAAGCGTGCGACCCAGGCCAATCATCAGATGCGTGAAATCCTGGCAGACACCGCGCCGATGTTCAAGAATTTCGGTGATCGGGCTGGCGGCATGGGTGACCCCTTTTTCGTAGGTGAACCGCTCATCGAGCATCCGCAGCATCGACATCGCCAATTCACCCAACGGCATTCCCGGTTTGGCATCAAGCGAATCGGCTAGATCCCGAAGCGCCGGCACTTCTATGACGGACGAACCAAATCGCAGAAAATCGCGGACGGCGTAATCCAGATCGTCGAACACCAATGGCCATCGATCCGGCAGAATGGTTGCATCCGAAAGCGCCCGATGCGTTTCAACCACACTCGTGGCGACAATCTTAATCCGATCGTGGTGCGCATTGATCGTAAATGAATGGACCAGATTGCCGAGCCAATCGAAGTATCCCGTCACCGGGGTGGCCGGGCCGATGGCCAGCCGGAACGAAAGCCGATGCTGATCCTGTTCCTGCCGCGGAGCCATACGAAGCTCCATGACGGTTTCATCGATCGGGGCCGTGTACGACAAATCGGTTTCGTGGATAATTTTCAGAAGCATGCGAAGCCATCCTTCAATGTAAGAAATAGGACTTGCGAAGCGCTTCAGCCGCATCGGTGGCAGTCGATCGAATCTGCCCGAGATAGGAAATCAACCCAATGCGTTCGATTTCACCGACGTCCGCATATTCCAACTGCGTATTCAACCGACCGAGGATGCGGACGGCTTGATCCATGGTGTGCGGATCAATTTCCGCTCGAACGCGGACGGCCGCATCGTGGGCATGGTGGACGCAGTAGCGAATGCTCTGTGGAAATCGCCGCTCGAGCACCAGAAACGCAACCACGCTTTCCGGCTCCATGTCACCGACATGAATGCGGCGATACGCTTCCAGCGAACCGCAATTTCGCAGGAGGCTCATCCAGTGAATGTTGCGCTCGTCGGAATCGATCGCCATGTCCGGACGCTGCAACAACAAGCTGCGGGCGGCGATCGTACGGCAGACCAGATCCAATCGCTCAAGCGACTTGCCGATCTGCGTAAAAAGCCAACCTTGCCCGTGGGCCAGCGTTTGATCGGTCAGTCCGGAGAAGAGCATCGTGCCCAGCAATACCTGGCGATAGATTTCCTGTGCGGATTCATCGTAGCGCGCCTGGGCATCGTCGCCGCGAAGCGACCAATAGAGCGTGTTGAGATTTTCCCACATTTCACCGGAAATATTTTCGCGAATGCTGCGGGCATTTTCGCGAGCCATCGTCAGGCAACCCAGCAGGCTGCTGGGATTGTCCGGCTCAAACGTCATGTAATGGCAAATTCGCAAGGCAACTTGTTCATCCGTGCCGAGCAACATCTGGTCGGCTACTTCACCGGCATCCAGCCCAAGCACGCGCAGCACGTCGCGCCAATACTCACGGCGGAGCGCCGGTGCCAGATCGCCAATATCCGTGAGCAAGCTGCTGGTTTCCACGAGGATTCGCGAAATGTGTTCCGCACGTTCAACATAACGGCTCATCCAATACATCGCGTCCGCGACGCGCGAAAGCATCGGTCGATTGGCCACCCCAGTCACACCGCGATCCTGCCCGTTCATCATCTGAGATTGCGTCATACCGTCACTCCTTCCGCCACGAAATCAGGGTGCATCGTTCCGCTGCCGTCGCCGTCTTCTTCCAGCACCCACGTGTCTTTGCTGCCACCGCCTTGCGAGCTATTTACGACCAGGCTGCCGCGCCGAAGCGCCACGCGGGTCAGGCCACCTGGCATCACCACCACCTTGTCACCAAACGACAAAAGATATGGCCGTAGATCGATCCGGCGTCCTTCAAATCGATCATCAATCAAACTTGGATGCTGGCTCAGTTCAACAATGGGCTGGGCAATAAAATTACGCGGATCTTCCTTGATCATTTCCGCAAATTTCGCGCGCTCGGCGGCGCTGGCCTGATGGCCCATCAGCATTCCGTACCCCCCCGATTCATTCGTCGATTTCACAACCAGCTCATGAAGATGTTCCAGCACGTAACGTCGATCCGATTCGCGCGAGCAAAGGTAAGTCGGCACGTTATTCAGAATCGGTTCTTCACCCAGGTAGAAGCGAATCATGTCAGGCACATAGGGATAAATCGCTTTGTCATCCGCCACACCCGTGCCGACGGCGTTAACCAGCGCGACGTTTCCGCAACGATACGCATTCATCAAACCCGGTACTCCCAGCGTGCTGTCCGGGCGGAAAGTCAGCGGATCGAGGAAGTCATCATCCAGCCGGCGATAAATCACATCCACCCGCCGCAACCCGGCCACAGTTCGCATATAAACGGAGTTATTCTCGACGATCAGATCGCGCCCTTCGACTAGCTCAACCCCCATTTGCCGCGCCAGAAAACTATGCTCGAAGTAAGCCGAGTTGTAGATCCCCGGCGTCAGCACCACCACCGTCGGATCCTCCCACGCCTGCGGGGCCACGTTTTGCAGACAATGCAACAGATTGTGCGGATAATCTTCAATCGCCCGGACCCGATAGGCCCCAAACAGCGCCGGGAAAACGCGCTTCATCACAGCACGATTCTCCAGCACGTAGCTCACACCGCTGGGTGTTCGGCCATTGTCTTCCAGCACGAGATACTGCCCGCTCTTATCCCGGATCAGATCGGTTCCGCAAATGTGAATGTAGATATCGCGCGGAACCTGCAACCCCAGCATTTCACGACGGAACATCTTGGCGCTGTAGATCAACTCCGCCGGGATAATTTTCTCACGCAATATTCGCTGTTCGTGATAAACATCCCGGCAAAAGGCATTTAACGCCATCAATCGCTGCGACAATCCCTTTTCAATCGTCTCCCATTCGCTCGATGGCACGATGCGCGGAATCAGATCGAACGGGAAAATCTTTTCCACGCCGGTTGTATCGCTATACACCGTAAAAGTGATGCCCTGATTTTTGAAGGAAAGATCCGCCATTCGCCGGCGACGCTGAAACGCATCGCTGCCCATGGCGGCCAACCGAGTATGCACCGATCGATAGTGCCCGCGCGGCTGACCTGCCGCCTCGAACATTTCGTCGAAGATTCCGTTGAGATGGTATTCTGAAAACATACCGAGGAGCCTTGTCTCCTCGCTCGTCCTGCGCCGAGGGAGATTGTAGAGAACTACCCGGAAATGACAATCCCCATCCGTTAGATCACTCCCCCGCAAATTCCTTCGGCGGATCAATAATCCGCAGGCAAGCCGCCGCACGCCCAATCACGGGTAACGCGTTAATTACCGATAGCGCCGCCTGCATCGCCCCTTCTTTAGCCAGGTGAGTCGTGATAATCACCGGCACAAATTGTCCCGCATCTGTCTCCCGCTGATGAATCGCCGAAAGGCTGATCCCATGATCCCCAAGCGCCTTGGTCACCTGCGCCAGCACCCCCGGCACATCCTTGGCCATCAGTCGCAAATAATACCGCGACTGCAACTCATGGAACGGCAGGATATTCGCAGGTGCCGTCGTATCCGGGAAAACCCGCAACTGCCGGAACTCGATCTGCGTCGTGCCCATCGCCACGCTCACCAGATCTGCCACCACGGCGCTGGCCGTCGGCATCGCCCCGGCACCCCGGCCATAAAACAACGAATGCCCCAGCGAATTTCCATACACACTGATCGCGTTAAAACTCCCGCTCACTTCCGCCAGCACATCCCCATGATGCACCAGCGTCGGATGAACCCGCAGCCCCAACCGATTGTCCGCCGCACGCTCCGCGATCGCCAACAGCTTGATGACATATCCCATTTCCTTGGCGAACTCGATATCCACTTTTTGCAGCGTATCAATCCCTTCGATATGAATATCGCTCTCCAGCACCCTGGCATTAAAGGCAAGGCTCGCCAGCAGCGCAAGTTTTTGAGCCGCATCCCGACCCGAAACATCCATCGTCGGATCGGCCTCGGCAAAACCCTTTTCCTGTGCCTCCGCCAACGCCTGCTCATACGACCAGCCATTGCGAGTCATGCGCGTCAAAATCACATTGCAAGTGCCATTCACAATTCCGACCAACGCATCGATCCGGTTCGCGATCAACCCGCGCGTCAACGCATTGATGATCGGCACACCACCCCCGGCGCTGGCCTCAAAGGCGATGCACGTATTGTGCTTCTTGGCCAGTGCAAACAGTTCCGACCCATGCGCCGCCAGCAGACTTTTGTTCGCGGTAATGACGGGCTTGCCCAATCGAAGCGCCGCTTCGATCGCCGTCTTCGCCACGCCCGTTCCCCCGATCAGTTCGACGACGATGTCCGTATCGCTCGATTCGATGGCTGCCTTAAAATCAGTCGATATTTTAAAATTCCCCGCCCGCGACTTCGCGGCATCCCGTACCACCACATGACGAATATCAAAAGTCATCCCCGTTCGCCGTTGCAACATTTCACGTTGCTCGGTGAGAATCCTCGCGACTCCACCCCCGACGATGCCGCAACCGAGAAGGGTGATACCGAACGATCGTTCCGACGTCATGTTTCTGCCTGTCTGTCAAAGATGATTCAAGCCCGCCCGTGACTTTAAAGTTCCCCACCCTTTCGATCAAGACCTCCGGTCCCTTCTGGTCTCCTCCCCCCATGTACCCATGGGGGGAGGGTTAGAATGCGGGGTCTTCTCGCTCACCCTAAAAACCCGAGAAATCGAAGAATAGCCACAGAGGCGCAGAGACACAGAGTAAACCGCCAAGAGTGAAAACGAGGTATTCAGATTTCCGTCTTCACGATTTTCTCAATGCTTCATTTCCGCGTGACACCGTCTCTGTTTCCCCGCATCATACCCCCTGTGAATGACACTCAATTCTGGATCATCCTTGCCGCGATCCTCCTACTTGCCCTGATCGTCATCATCTTCTTCACCCGCTCTTCCCCCGGCCCACTTCCCTACTTTTCCCGCGAAAAGCTCCTGACGGACGGCGAACTCGCCTTCTACACCGTCCTCCGCCAAACCCTCCCCAGCCACATCGCCATCTCCCTGAAAGTGCGATTGGCCGACGTCCTCGACTGCTCCTCCGCCGCCCGCCAGCAGGGCTACTTCGCCAAGGTTTCCCAAAAACATTTAGACTTCGTCCTCTACGACATCACCACCACCCAAATCCTCGCCGCCATCGAGCTCGACGACAAAACCCACCAACGCCGCGATCGTCAACAACGCGATCAATTCCTCAACGAAGCCATGGCCACCGCCGGCGTCAAACTCCTCCGAATCCCTGCCGCGGCGAAATATGATGTACGCTCGATTCAATCGCTAATCAAAAATCGCACTCTTGAACGCTAACTTCAAATGGCGATCCACCCAAGAACGCGAATTTAACATTGACCCATCGAACCCATTGCACTACCGATCTTGCACCGCTCCGAAGACAACCGAGGGGCATCATCATTTTGAGGGAGATCATGCGACGACTTCTGATACTGCTTGTTGTGTTCACACCTATCAGTTTCCCCGTGCACGGTGCTGTGTATACCATCGCGGACTTGGGCACAGTCGGCGCTATTTCTCTCAACAACATCGGCCAAGTCCTCACCCCCAGTTCGATCATCACCAACGGCATTGCCACGCCATTTGGCGTTCCCGCCGGTGCTAACAACTTCGTCGCCACCGGTGTAAACGCACCCGGAAAAGTCGTCGGGTATGGTACGGTCACTGTATCCGGCACCGACATTCAATATCACAACTACACTTGGAACACTGGCAGCTTCACTGATCTGGGTCTGCACAGTCAAAGTGTTAATGTGCCACTTGAATATGTGCCAGTCCATCCAGTCATTAACGACGCCGGCACCATTGCAGGACTCATCAATGATCGCTACGCGATCGAGAGCGGTGCTACTGTCGTCAATCTGCAACCCTTCGACTTTGTACCGCACGCAATCAACAACAGCAACTTTACGGTTGGACAGACCGGGGGCCGCGGATCTCCGTTTGGCGAACACCACGCCGCCGTCAACAACGGCACCACTACGACCAACCTCCCCGACACATTCTTCTATTCGGCTTCCACAGCCACTTCCATCAATGCGAACGGCCACGTCGCAGGAAGCATCTATACTATTAGCGCAGTTGCAGGCCAGAGATTCGTCCAGCCTGAAGCCGCCTTGTGGGTCGACGGCGTTCTCACTCCGTTGGGCACGCTCACGAATCACCCAAACGAGATCCAAGGCCCAATTACCGCGGCCAACGCCATCAACGCGTCTGATCAAATCGTTGGCGTTGCCGGCGGGGGACCAATAGGACTTGGCGGCACCTACATCACGGCATTCATCTACAGTGGCGGACTGCTCCAGGATCTCCAAGCTCTGATCCCCGCCGGTTCCGGTTTCAGCCTCACGGACGCGCTATCCATCACCGACGCCGGCCAGATCCTCGTCACCGCGACTGACGCAAATTTTGCAACCCACTCCCTCCTGCTCACCCCCACACCCGAGCCCACATGCCTCGGCGCTCTAGCCTTCGGCGCGCTCGGCCTGTTACAACGTCGCCGTCGACTTTAAGCTGCAGGAGAAGAAAACAGCCGAAGAAAACGGGTTCGCAAATTGTAGTTAAATTCGGGAAAGGTAACAGTTTACCGTCCCGCTCCCGTTTTTTTTGATTTTCACCTTGCGAGGGGGCGCGCGATTTAGATTGACGGGTTAGATTGCGTTCGCAGGGAATAAAACGCGGTCGCAAATTGTATTCCAAGGCCCGTCCAGTCCGCACGCCGGACAAATTATTTTTTCCTCGACAATCGCTGTGTTTCCCCATGCCGCCCGGTCTGCGGTGCGGACCCTGCTCCGCTCGCCATGATCGAAATCGAAGGATGGCCCCTTTTCCCATTTCAACGCAAAGAAACCGGCAAGCATCAACTTGTCGCGCAGTGCCTCAGTTGCAAGCGAACAAGTAGGACAAAGCTGACCTCATGCCGTAAAATTCACGAAAGTTTGGATTTTAGAACACCCCTGAAACTGTTTCATTTTGTTCCATTTTGTTCCATTGCGCCTCTCAGGTTCGGCTGAATCCACGCGCAGTCTATTTTCGATAGGTATGCTCGAATCGCGGGCATTCATGGTAAGATAACGCCGTGAGCAGACGTTCCATTTTCTTGATATTCGGTTTAGGGATGGCGGCGGTTGCGCTGGTTCCGCTGTGGGGCTGTCTGCACAAAGGCCACCCGACGGATCAGACTGCAAAGCAGGGGACCCTCGCATCGACAAGGAGCAGTTCAACGACGACCACCACTCGCCCGGCGACCACCCGTACGTCCGGGTCCATAGTCGCCTTCTCAAAACTGAATATCACTTTCTCCTATCCCGCAGCCTGGACGTCTCATGAAAGTAAAGATTATGAGCTGCTTCTGACCGCTGGGAAGACCACTCCGGCCAGTGAATCGATTCCTGTGATGACGCTTGATATTCCCGATCTACCGCCGCATTTCCCGGGGATGATACCGATCGGACTGGTCAAGAACGGATATATCGATGACTTGAAAAAAGAGGTTGGGAGGAGCGGTTTGGACACAAAGGAAGAGCCCTCTAAAGTGGCGGGGGCGCAGGGGAGAATGTTGCGATCGACTTGGATGGGCAAGGACCAGAAAGCTACGGTTGAGTTGGCGTTCGTGCTAATTCACGCGGATCGCGTCTATATCCTGCGCGCTCGCTTCTACGCGGGAGATCGACGGACGCCGGAGGTATTTGACGAAATCATCGGATCGATTCGATGGGGAAAATAGAGTCAGCCGACTCGAAAACGGGCTGAGCCGATTCGACGCGGGCGAAGCCATTCAATCAACTGAACATTGAAAAAAGAACACGGGAGCCGGTAAACCGGCTCCCGTGTTCGGGTCATTAAAATCTAAGCGAAAGGCTTAGTAGCGCTTGGGACGGCCACCGCCGCCGCCACCACCGCCGCCACCACCACCGCCACCACCGTAACCACCACCACCGCCACCACTGCTGCGACCACCGCCGCCGCCACCGTAGCCACCGCCGCCACCACTGCGACCCCCGCCGCCACCACCATAGCCGCCACCACCACCGCCACGGGGGCGATCTTCGCGGGGCTTGGCTTCATTGACGGTCAGAGCACGTCCACCGTGTTCCTGGCCATGCAATGCGGCGATTGCGTTCTGGGCTTCTTCTTCCGTTGACATTTCAACGAAACCGAAACCCTTGCTGCGACCGGTGTCCCGGTCGGTGATGATCTGTGCGCTGTCTACAGTCCCGTGGGATCCGAACAGTTCCTGGAGGGCTGTGCTATCAACATCATAGCTCAGATTTCCAACATACAACTTCTTGCCCATCGTAATTCTCCGTGTTGGGCTTCCGACCTGATGTTTTACTTTCACGGTCTGGCTGAAAGAGGTCTACATTTGACCCGAAAGTTCGGTGGAGCGAGGGAGGCAACGGGACGAGGGCAGGCAATACCTGAACTATCCGCGAACTCGGTCGAATCAACCTAACCGCCCTATAGTGTACCGTTCGATTCAGTGACTGTACACACTCAAATGCAAAAATAAATTTAGAGATTTTCCATGCGTTCACCTCAACTGAATGGTCCCGGACAGATTGAATGAAAAATTTTTCAAACGCAGGACCGTCTTACTTTAAGCTTTTTTTGGGGATTTTCCTGAAGATCAGTAAACTTATGAGCGGCAGATTGATGTCGTACGCTTGAACCTGTCGATGTAATCCCTATTATCTCGCAACATCACTTGCCTTTGATTGGTAATCGAATTGTTCGTTTCGCCGATCGTCGAGCTAAAGTTGTTGCAGGCCCGACAACAGAGCATTTGATTCAGGGATGTTCTCCATCCGATGCGTGAACTTCCTGCTGCTGAATGCGTTACACGGATGTTTGATAGACTTGATCGTGCGGATTGAATGCCAATTGCGGGCTGCCTGCACGGTTTAATGAGTGTCCAATCAAACACCTTTCCCCATAAACCCCGTTGTGCCTGTCATGGGCATTAAGGATTTTCTCTTGTCTTCCACTTCGATGCTTCCGTCGGCTTTAGCCGCCGTTACCCAACCGCTTCTTGAATCACCCACAGAAATCGATTTTGATGCCGAGCAGGCTCACGCTGAGCCCCAGCGTGAAAAAGTGTCGCGTACCATGCAAATCGCAAATCTCGTGACCGTCATCCTCCCGTTCGTCGGGCTGGTCGCTGCCATGGCGCTCAGTTGGGGCCGTGGATTCAGTTGGTTGCACCTGGGCCTACTGGTAGGCATGTACGTTATCACGGTGCTCGGGGTAACGATCGGTTTTCACCGCTTGTTTACCCACAAAGCGTTTGAAACCAGTGCTCCGGTGAAGGCGATTCTCGCCTTCTTTGGTTCGATGGCAATCGAAGGCCCGCTGTTCAAGTGGGTCGCGATGCATCGCCGTCACCACCAGTGTTCCGATGCCGAAAACGATCCTCATTCACCGCACCTTCACGGTCATGGTTTCGTCGGATTCATTTCCGGCCTTTGGCACGCGCACTGCGGCTGGCTTTTCCGACCCCATGCTCCGGGTCTTCAGAAGTACGTCAATGACCTGGCCGCCAGCCCCATGCTTCGCCGAATGAGCGGCCTGTTCCCGCTCTGGGCACTGGTCAGCCTGCTGATCCCCACGGTTCTCGGTGGCTTGCTGACGATGACCTGGATGGGTGCTTTGCTCGGCTTCCTGTGGGGCGGTTTGGCCCGCATCTTCCTGGTGCACCACGTCACGTGGAGCATCAACTCGGTCTGCCATATTTGGGGCGGTCGACCCTATCGCAGTTCCGATGAAAGCCGCAACAACGTTGTCTTTGGTGTGCTCGCCCTCGGTGAAGGCTGGCACAACAATCACCATGCGTTCCCGACTTCCGCCCGCCACGGTTTGGCCTGGTGGCAGATCGATGTCAGCTACATCATCATTAAGGTGATGGAGTTCTTCGGTCTCGCCTGGAAGGTTCGCGTGCCGGGGGCATCTGCCCTTGCCGCCAAGCGTCGCTGATTCACATTCGAATTTTGAAATAGAAAAGGCACGCGTTTCGGAAGAAACGCGTGCCTTTTCTATTTTCTGTAGACTGACACGTAGAGCGATTTATTTATAAATCACGAGGGGCTTTCAGAGCGAATGATCTCGTGCGAATCATAGGTACGACCCGTTGTTAAAATTTCCGGCCGAGTTGAAGATATTGACATCTTTGTAATCATAGATTCCGTCCCCATTGAAATCGCCTGCTTGCCATCCAAGGGTCGTGGACTGATTGAAGAAGCCAAGTGAATTCAATATATTGACGTCGTACTGCCTCACCGTGCCATCTCCATTTAGATCGCCGATCAGAGTCGGACGGATTAAGATTTGGTTGAGCGCTATTCCCGTTCCGGTTCCGCTATTAGAATTAGGGCCAATGACCTGCCCTACATTGTCCGGATTATTGGGATCCTGCAATGCCCCATTGTAATAACCTATCCCCATGAAGTCCTTGTAGGTTCTGACCAGGGAACTCGTGATCCCGCCGTTCGTGCCTGACCAAGTCCCCAGGTTATAACCATTCACCCAATACTGTTTCACGTTCGCGAACGACGTTTTCGTGTTATCGACGTAGAGAAAATTATCCACGATGTCCATCGACGCTTTTTGATCGAGAGATAGCAGCCCTACGTTCAGATTAGTTCGTGGTCCCGTCCCGTGCGTGGTCAAAACCACCTGTGAGGTGCCAGACGCATTCAAATCGGGCAAAGTCAGCGTTGTATTTATATTGATTTGCGCATTGCCCGTGGCCGACAAATGAGATATCTGGGCGGCCGCGTTCACGTTAACGATCGATTGGTCATAGGTCAGCAAGCTCCCAATCGGGGTGATCGCATTTAGGTTGACGATGGCATGACCATGGGCCTCCAATTGATTGATTGAAGAGGTGGAATTGACGCGCAGTGTCGCAAATCCAGACGCAACTAATGTGTTGGAACCAGCTCCACCATCGTAAATAACCTGGACGTTAAAGTCGCTTAGCGTCGAACCCATACCGATCGAAATGTTAGTTGTCGAGTAACCTGAAAACTCGACTAAAATATTGTCGTTCAGCATCAGGTAGGTTGGGCCGAAGCCACCCAGTAGAGACAATGCTTGATTCGGTTCAACGGAAATAATGCTCACCTTCAACGGTTGTGTTGTATCGTCGAAAAGCACCGCCGTAGCGTTTGGATCGGCCGGCGTCGGAAATGGATTCCCGCTCGACGCGTCGATAATTAGCTTATTGTTTCCGTCTGGGTCTATGACGTGAATCGCTCCAATTGTCGAGTACGCGAAGTTAATCGACGCCGTGTTGAATTGGACGTGGCCTCGCGTGAGAGTGTATGTATCGTCACCACTGTTGCCGGTGATATTCAAAGCGTCATTCGTGCCCAAGTCGTTCATCTGGATGGACCCTACGAATGGAGCGCTCGTCGCGTCGAGAGCGAGAGTGTCATTTCCGGAGGTTCCGACGAATAATACGTTAGCAATGGACGGGACCCTATCCCAAAATGTCGAACCACCAATCCCATTTCCCGCATCGACTTCCAGATTGTTGATGGTTCCGGTCACCAGCACTCCGGCATCGACGGAAAAGGTACCGTCCGCCGCATAAAGGGCCGCTGTCTGTGCGTCACCGGAAATGATCTTCAAACTAGAGGTCGCACCACCCACGGGCGTAAATACTCCGCCGAATCGCGGAAGCACCCTGCCAGTCGAATCATCGATTGTCAGCGAAGAGGCAGAAACGGCAATCTGCCCGATTTGTTTTGCCGGATCGAGTGGTTGCGAAATTCCATTCAAGCTCACTGTCGTTGCGCCGTTTGTTCGCTTCAATACAACTGTTGAACCCGCCGCCGCACTGACGTTCAATATATAATCCGTCGACGTTTGCAAGTTCACCGCAACGGTCTCAGCAATGTAAGCATTGGCACTACCACCCACCACGTTTACATTGGTATCTTGACCGGACCACACCGCACGTCCCGTCCCGTTATTCATGACCAGGCCGGTGTAATTCGCGTGAACCGGTCCGGTACCGTCGCGTAATGAGCTCATGCTGAAACTAGTCAAATCCGCATGCGTCCACCCTCCGGGAACCGGTGCCTGTGTCGCCATGCGTGGCCGCACGCTCAAATACAACGTATTGCCAGCGGGATTCCCATCGGTGGTGAAATAGAGAATGCTCACCGAGTGCGTCACTGGATCAACCGCGATGGCCGGTAAGTATTGGAGCGCGAGGGTTCGGTCGATCGCCGCAGGTGTGGACCAAGTCGACTGCACGCCCGGTGTCACCGTGATCTGGCTGAACATGATATTGCTGGAGTTCAATCCTTTGATCTGTTCGGGCCAAGCTACGTAGAGCGTATTCGTCGAGACGTCAATCCCAAGATTCACATCGGGAGGATGCGTTCCGTTCAGTGGTTCGTTTCCGAATGCGCGGCCATCGTTGGGTACCTGGGCGATTCGCGTCAAACTGGTCGGTGTGGGAGTAGTCCAGTAGTTGGGGAGGGAATAGAGGATCTTTGTCGTTTGGTCCAGTGCGAACAATGTGCCATCCGACCCAACGGCGGCATCTTCCAACTGCACATTCGGATTGGCCATGGATTTCCAAGGGTTGGTTGGATCGTTTATGCCCAGGAAACGAAGCGAATCTCCGGTCGATCCATGCCAGCACCAGATCCTGCTATCAGCTCCGCCGAGGCCGTTGAAGACATAGATTGCCGTCTTGGTTGCATCGACCGGGTCTCTACCAACGGCCAAGGACGGCGCGTCGTACCCCGTGCCAAATGTCGTGGTCTCCGTCATGGGAAGAACACCTAACGTTTGTCCCGAAGTCAGAATGTTGATGTTGGGGACGGTCAGTCGATCGCAAATAAGCGAGGATACGTCACTACTGCACATGATGTAGAGATTGCCGAATGGGTCGAAGGCTAATTGACCGTCGTTGCGTTCTTTGTGAAATCCGTTGGATTCATCAGGAAATGTGTCAAACGTGCTGTTGAAATCCCTTTCATGCCAAGTGGCACCGGCATCGCCTGATAAATAGAGCCTCGGTGGCGTAATAACGTTGGGATACAAATCTTTTCTGTCCCAGTGGTTGACTTGAACCAGCATCGCTTCCACATTCGAAACCGGGCTCTTTTTAAAGGATACTAATTCTTCAACGCCGGGATCAGGTGCTTGGGAAACTCCGTTTGTTGTTACCCATGGCTGTACGATTGCGCCAGTTGTGGTTGGCACCCGTGATGGGTGTTAAAGTCAAAGTCAAATGCTGACGTCCCTCTAACGTCTCAACAACTGCGCCAGCTAACTCTGCCAATTCGGCCCGCTTTTTATTTCGCCACCACATCCAGACTCTTTTTGAAGAAATGAAGACGATTTCACCTAATCGTCCAACTACAATTTCTACCTTAAACTGCGATAATATAATCAAAATTTGTTAACGAGCCTGCCGCCGCCGGCAAATTAACCCAATGCCCATGCCAGCGAAAAGAATCGTGATTGACGGTTCCGGCACGAATTGCACGGTGATATCACCCGATGGATTGTTCAAGCCGGTTGCGAATGTTTTCGCAATGCCAGTGGGCGTGATCTCGCTAATATTCCCGCCATTTTCGACGTATAAGTCACCGTTACTTCCGAAGACCATTCCGCCTGGCCATTGTAGTCCGGAGGCAAAGGTTGTAACCGCTCCATCAACCGCGATTTTGAAAACGGAATTGCCACTATAACTGGAAACATACAGACTCCCGTCGCCGGCCAATGCAATACCATTTGAGTTTGTGACGCCAGTGGCGATTGTTTTAGCCGTTCCATCGGGGGCAATCTTTGATACAGTATCGTCCCAGTTGGCGCTGTAAACATTGCCAATCGCATCTACGGTAAGACTAGCAGGTCGATAGACTTCTCGCGATAAAATCGACGGGACTCCGTCCGGGTCGACTTTGAGTATGGTGTTATCGAGCGGTTCCGAGAGATAAATGTTGTTCGAGGAATCCGTCGTTAGATGATAGGCGAGGACGGTGGTCCTAAAGAGCACGGAAGTCATTCCATCAGGTGTTATCTTCACAATATTGTGGTCGGAATTATTGCACGTATACAGGTTACCGAAACTATCAATCGCCATTCCCAAGACACCGTTCAAGTGATTGCCGGGCTGTTCATGTACAAACGTGGTCGTTGCGCCGTTCGGCGCAATCTCTGCAATCCTTGATAGGTCGGCGACATAGAACACATCCGCCAAAACTTCCGCAGCCGGTTGTAGTGACAGGACCGCGATTACTACCGGCGCGACCCAATTTCGATAATTACAATTCAATCGTTTCACTTTTCCCTCTTTCTTCAAATATTCACGATGTTGCGAAGATCCCCACAAAAAATAAAACCGCCGCACGTTCATCAGTGTTTTTGTGAGGTGAGACCATAGCGAAAGTTTCGTATCGTAGTCAACACATTAAGATTATTAATTCCGAGAGTTGCAGAAATGCTGCACTGCGGCTGGCTTTTCCGACCCCATGCTCCGGGTCTTCAGAAGTACGTCAATGACTTGGCCGCCAGCCCCATGCTTCGCCGAATGAGCGGCCTGTTCCCGCTCTGGGCACTGGTCAGCCTGCTGATCCCCACGGTTCTCGGTGGCTTGCTGACGATGACCTGG
>JBBRMF010000045.1:0-26717 GCA_038230975.1 Tepidisphaerales bacterium | reverse complement strand
GCGAAAGCTCGCCGTACTCCTCAACGCCATGCTCCGTGACCGGATCACCTGGACGGAATTGGCCGTCACGAAAAAAAATCAGCCGGCATAAATATGCTTCGAGGTTCACTTGACAAACAACACAGCCGCTGTGTCTTCTGCTCACCAACGCGCACAGGTCTCGGAGTACCGCGGCCTGTGGCACCGACTGATGTCGCTACACCAACGTGCGAAACGCTCTAAGAGGTCCCGTTAGATCGCAATGAACAGGTAATGAGGGTTCCCCCGCGCCGACCGGGTTCGATGTTAAAGGTGCCGCCTATCAGACGTGCACGATAGTTCATCGTCTGCAGTCCCATCCCGGTTGAAGGTGATTCGCCCGCGCGCGGGCGCAACCTGCGTGTTGCGGTGGAAATACTGTCGATTGAACGCACATGCCCGCTCCGGACTCCACTTCCATTATCTTCAATCGTCAGCGTCATCGTTCCATTCTCGCAGCAGAGGGCCAGATTGATCCTGGAGGGTTTGCCATGCTTAATTGCGTTGCCGATTGCTTCCTGCGCGATCCGGAAAAGGTGTGTGGCGACGGTACCATCTTGCGCTTGGGCGCGCTGGTCCCAATGAAAGTCGCACCGAATTCCAGTTGAATCGGCGATTCTCGCTGCCAATTGTTCAAGAGATGCGGGTAATCCGCCGGCATCCACATCGACCGGGTTGAGGCCGCGCGCCAGGTTGCGGGCTTGATTTGTGATCGCTTCAAGCGAATCACCGAGCTTTTGAATGGCTTTGAATTCTGCGATGCCTTTCATTTCAAGCTTCCGGGCAATTAATTCCAATCCGAAGGAGAGGCTTACGAGTTCCTGGCATAGACCATCATGTAGATCCTGACCGATGCGTCGTTGCTCGCTGGCGGTTGCCTCAAGGATCTGCCGCTCGAGGTATCGACGGCTTGTCAGATCGTGAATGATGCCGGTGAACATCCGGCGATCTCCAAGCCGAGTCTCGCTGACCGCAAGCGTGAGTGGAAACGTTGTGCCGTCTTTACGTTCACCGACGACCTCGCGACCAATACCGATGATGCGTGCGATCCCGGTACGGAGGTAGCTGCGTAGATAGCCATCATGTTCACGTCGGTAGGGCTGCGGCATCAGGAGATTCACATTGCGGCCGATCAGTTCCGCAGATGAATAACCAAATAGTTGTTCGGACGCTGGATTGACCGAATCGATTCGACCTTCTTCATCGATCGTGATAATTGCATCGACCGCAGTGTTAATGATCGCTGCCAGGCGGGCTTGTTCTTTTTGGATCTTGAGTTCGCTTTCGCCCAGCTTCTTGCGAGCTTGTCGGAGCTCTTCGATCTGCAAAGCCTGATTTTCTTGAGAGACCAGGGGCGGTTGTGCTTTCGCTTTGGATGGCTTGCTCGGATGCCGTGTACTCATTTTCGGTCACCGCCGATATTGCAAAAAGTTCGATCAACACAGGATTGTGCTCATCCACGGTGAATGAGGTGATCAGGATGGTACTTGAAACAGCCGTAGATTACGCAAGAGGTTTAAGGCGTGCGATCCGTCATTTATTAGTGAGTGAAGATTGGATCGCATACCGGAGCAACTCCGGGCTTGTTCTAAAGTTGAGCTTCTCTTTAATATGGGTTCGGTGGGCTTCAACTGTCTTGACGCTGATGTGCAGTCGCTTTGCAATTTCGCGTACTGCCAGACCGCTGCCGAGAAGCTGGAAGACCTCCAACTCGCGGTCGCTGAGGCGATCGGTGGGAGTGCCATTACCCTTGGGATCACCGGCGACACGTCCCAGCAGAATGCCGGCCATTTTTTCGCTCGCATAAATCCCGCCGCCAAGGACCAGCCGAATCGCACCGATCACCTTTCTGCTGGCTTCCTGCTTGGTGATATATCCTCGCGCCCCGGCGCGTATTGCCCTTTCGGCATAGAGCGATTCCTCATGCATTGAAAGCACGAGTGTCAGCAGTTTTGGGTGCTGAGCTTTAATGTCTTTGACTAACTCGATGCCGTATGTGTCCTTGAGCGAAATGTCGACCAGCGCCAGATCCGGCACGGTTTTGTTGATCGCCTCCATCGCCGAAGCGCCGTCGTCGGCCTCGCCGCATACCATAAGGTCAGACTCTTGATTGATCAGTTCGCCGAGACGTTCTCGTACGATAGGATGATCGTCGATGATCAGAATGCGCGAGCGGCGCGGCTTGGATTCGATCGCATTTGCGGTGAGGGTCGATTTTTCTGCGGGACTCTTCGCCGAACGAACTTTAGTGGCACTACCTTTTGCAGGCACGACTTTGTCTGTTTTGCTCATGACGTTTCCATAATTCCGCCAACCGTTCTGTTCATCTTCGGTCCGGCAGTGAACCACTCGCAGTAAAACTGGAACTCACCCGAGAATTATGGTGCAAAATGCTTTGTTCGCTATCGAACAGTAGCGGAATAAATTCTAGGGGTTTGGAGAGTACGGATAGGAAAATCACCTATATTGGAAGGATTGACTTGCGGAAAGCAGCGAAGATTGGAATACCCGTACCAGTGCATTGTCAAAGCCGGGATTTAGGGTGCCACGGGTCGCGGTACTCCAAGACCCGTGTTCATCCCGCGCCGGAAGTGCGCGGGTCTCGGAGTATCGCGACCCGTGGCACCCGACTCTTTCATCGCATTTTTCCAGAGGCGGCCTGAATCGATTTCAAAGTTCAATCTCCGCCCGCACAATGGGTTCGGTCATCGAACGCTCCAACCGAAACCCAAGTTTCTCGCAGACGCGTTGCATCTCCAGGTTTTCCGGCAGAATATCTGCCGAAACTCGGTGAAGTTTTTCAGCCCTCGCTATTTGAAGGAGCAGGCGCAGCAGTTGCGATCCGATGCCACGGTTTTGCCAACGGTCGCTGAGCAAGAGCGCGAATTCCGCTTCATTGCGGCCCAGAAGTTTGCTGAGCCGTCCGACCCCGAGAATCTCGCGGGCTCCACCGTCTTCGGTTCGATGTTCAACGACGATGGCCATCTCGCGGTCGTAGTCGTTGAAGCACACGCGCGTGAGGCGTTCGTGGGTTGTGCGCTGGTCGAGCTTCATGTGCCCGAAATATCGAAGTCGAGCGCTCTGCTCCGAGACACCTTGATGGAATTGCACCAGCATCGGTTCATCCTCCGGGCGGATCGGGCGAAGGATGACGGACTGTCCGTCTTTTAATGTCGATGGGGTAATGTACTGGGTTGGGTAAGGTCGAATCGCGAACTTTGGCAGATGCGATTCGGTGACTTGCGGATCGTGGAGTACGACGCGGGCATCTAACGCGAGCAGCCGATCCGCGGAAGCCAGCAGCGGATTGATGTCGATTTCCTTGATCCATCGCTGTTCAACCACCAGTTGGCTGAATCTTACGAGCAATTGTTCGAGCGCTCGCAGGTCGACGGGTTTGCGGCCGCGGACCCCTTGAAGGGCCGTGTAGATACGCGTTTGCTCCATCATTCGTCGGGCAAGCGTTGCATTCAGCGGCGGTAGGGCGAGCGAACGATCCTTGAAAACTTCGACCAGTTGTCCACCGCTTCCGAAGAGCAGTACCGGGCCGAACTGCGCGTCAATCGAACTTCCAACGATGATCTCATAGGCATCGCTGGCTTTTACCATCGGTTGAACGGTCACACCCAGGAAGTGTTTCATTCCGGCTTTTTCGGCGACGGATGATCCGATTGCTTCGAAGGCATTCCGAACGGCCGCCGCATCCAGCAAGTTCAGTTGAACACCACCGACATCTGTCTTGTGCGTCAGCGTTTGAGAATGCAGTTTGAGGACGATGGGGTATCCGATTTCGTTGGCGCATTTTACCGCGTCGTCGGCGCTGACGGCGATTCGCGTCGTGACCGTGGGAATGCCGTAGGCGGTGAGCAACTGCTTGGATTCGAACTCGGTCAGTAACGTTCGACCCGCCGAGCGCGCGGCTTCGATCATCGCATTGGCTTGGCGTTTTTGATTCTCTGTCACCCCATCGACCGAATCATCCATGCTTGGTGTTTCGTACAGGCCGCGCAGGTTGTAACTGTACTTCCACATGTAGCAAAATGCCTGGGCCGCCGTATCAGGAAACTGGAATGTGGGAATCCCTGCGCGATTCAGAATATCTTCCGCAGCACGCACATTTGCACCACCCATCCAACTGGCGAGAACCGGCTTACCTTCAATGTGCGCGTACTGCTTCAGTGCTTCGGCGGTCTGGGTCGGATCGGTCATGTCCTGCGGTGTCAGAACCACAAGAAGGCCATCGCTGTTTGGATCTTTCGCGGCGATTTCCAAGGCCTTGGCGTATCGATCCGGGCCTGCATCGCCGAGGATATCGATCGGGTTGTTATGGCTCCAACTCGCTGGAAGAAAGGTGTTGAGTTCCGCAAGGGTCTTGGTTGACAACGCCGCCAACTCACCACCGCTGACAATCAATGAATCGGTCGCAAGAACTGCCGGTCCACCGGCATTGGTGAGGATCGTCAACCTCGGCCCGCGCGGGCGCGGTTGGCGGGCGAGGACTTCGGCCATGTAGAACACATCGGAGATTTTGCCGACGCGCAGCACGCCGCACCGACGGAAGGCCGCATCGAGAACTTCATCGCTGCCCGCGAGTGATCCGGTGTGTGAGGCAGCCGCTTTGGCTGCCGCATCGGATCGGCCGGCTTTGATGACGATGATCGGCTTCGTCAATGCGACTTCGCGCGCCGCAGAAAGAAACGAACGGGCATCCTGGATCGATTCCATGTAGATCACGATGGCTGAGGTCTTTCGATCATTGCCGAAGTGATCGATCAGATCGCCCCATCCCACATCCAGCATTGATCCGGTCGAAACAAACGCGCTGAACCCCACTTGTTCTGTGAGGCTCCAATCTAAGATTGCGGTGAGCAGTGCGCCGCTTTGGCTCAGGAACGCAACCTTGCCCGGCCGCGCCATGGCTCCTGCAAACGTGGCATTGAGGCCGGTGCTCGGACACATGACCCCAAGACAATTCGGGCCAATCACCCGCATCTTCCCGCGTTCTGCCTGCTCGAGAACCTGGCGCTCCAACTCGATACCTGGAGCACCGAGTTCTTTGAACCCGGCGGAAATAATGATCGCCGCCTTAACACCCGCTTTCACGCACTGACCAATGAGGTCGGGCACCGTGTTAGACGGCGTGACGATCACAGCCAGATCTACTCTTTCCGGCACATCAGCGATCGTCGGATAAGCCTTGATGCCCAGCACATTCGGCCGCTTCGGATTGATCGGATAGACGGTTGCTCCACAAGGGTTGCTGATCAGATTCCAGAGAACTGTGCGACCGACGCTCTTGGGTGTTTCGGTCGCCCCGATCACCGCAATGCTACGCGGACAGAAGAATGGATCGAGTGATTGGCGTTCCTGCCGCAGCACATCGTGCGAGAGATCGGGGGCGGGTTTGGTGTTCATACCTGTAATTTCCGGACTTGCTCCACAATTCCTGACATTCGTTCCTGAGCCGTCCGCACCGGGCCCACCAGATTGGCAAGCCATTCTAGCGTGAAGCCAATGAGGCTCAACGGCGGGTCCATGTTTTCCAATCGACGCCATCGGGCAAATTGACGGGAGACACGCCTCTGCGTATCCCATCGCAAAATGATCCAGAGGACCGAGAAGTAAATCAGCAGGAAGCTAAGCGACTTCAGAAGATAACTCATATCCAAAAGGTCGACGAAGATCATCAGCAAATCGGGTGGGCCTTTGGTTGGATTTACGCTGCGCGCGTTGGCCAGAACACTTTTTACGACCGGTTGGATGAACGGGAACCAAATCAATGCGCCGATGGTGAGCAGCACGCGGGTCGCGCCGGCCAGAGAACCACCGCCATTGCGGTCAACGCGAGAGCAGGCGACAGAGCGTTGCCGATTGACCGTGCCGACCCATCCATCGCGAAGTTCACCGGCGGCTGTTGTGGCGGGAACGGATTCCCACAATTTTCGATCGACATAGAGCTCGCTGATGGCTGGGTGAGATTGTTGCAATAGGGCGAAAGTCGTTTGAATTATTTCCGTGAGCGAACGGCCATTCGATGGAGCCGAAATAGCAGCTAAATGCGGGTCGACCAAAGATTCACCGCTATTGCCGAGAAGCGGGCGGGCGACGGGTTCGGTATTTCGCCTCAGGAACGCGCCAAAGGTTGCAAACACACCATGCAGGATATTGACGATCGGCCAGCGGGCGATGCGTTTTCCCATGCAGTCATCGAGCACGGATTGGCGATAAAGCGGGTCTTCTGTCAGGCGAGGAAGCGCAGTTTCCATCAGTGGCACACCCAGCCGTTCATCGATGAATTCCTCTGCTTCTTCGCGCAGGCGGGTGAGGCGAGCCGCGCGGGCGGGAAGATCTTGCGCGGTGAGCCATTCCAACACGGAAGATTTTTGCCGCGCGGCGGCTTTGGCTTTGGATTCTCGAACCGCTTCTTCGGTCTTCTGTTGGGCCAGGAGATTCCGCAGCGCAGGGAGATCATATCGATCGGGATGGATGGCGCTAATGGCCCACACTTGCGGAGGTTGCTCGAGCGATAGAACTTTCTGAAGCCGCCCGGCGTAGTCGGATTGCAATTCCTTGATGGGATGATTTTGATCCGCTGCTGCGCTCGAGAGCGGCTTATCAAGCTGATCGACCTTGTTCAGGCAAAACACGAAATTCCCCGGCGAGTTCCCCGCGGCAACCTTTGCCAGCAACTCTTGCGGTTGGCGGTCGGCATATTTTTCAATGCTCTGCACCCAGATCGGGAACAACATGTGCCGGAGCATCTTGCGAGTGACCGTGACATGATCGGCCCAATGGCTGTCGATATCCGGCAGATCCAGCAACACTTGCCGGAAGAGTCGCGGAACGTTGTGTTCGACGATCCGGAAACGGCCGGGAACCTCTCGTTCCAACAGTTCACGCAACGGTTGCGATTGATTGGAGTGTGCGTAGGCGATGACCGTTTCCGTACCCGGACCATATGAAGTTTGGGCGGTAATCTCATGGCCTACAATCGCATTCACCAGCGCGCTTTTGCCGACATCTTTGCCACCGATTAATCCGATGAGATAAAAGCGATCGGCTTCTTTTCCGCCGGCGGTTTCCGCGAGTGATGGCGCATCGTTTTCCAACCAACCCGGTTTGGCAACGCCAATCAGGCTGGCGACTTCAGAGACAAGTTGGTCGAGTTCAGGAGCCATGTTCTCCCAACTCTTCCAGGGACTTTTCCAATCGATCCAATGCTCGGGCCGATGGAACTTGTTCGTCAATCCATTGGCATAGTTGTTCGATCTGCGAATGTGCCAGATCGGCAAACCGCTCGCCAATTCGGCGGTTGGTTGCGCGAACGTGGTTGGTCACCTCGTTGCTCAATTTCTCGGTCAACCATGTGGCCAGGCTGTATCCGCCGATGACGAGCAGATCGACGTGACCAAAAAACGCATGATGCGTGGCGACGATCAATGCCAGTAGATACGGTGCCGCTTCGGCCCACTGAACGAGTTTTTGCCCACCGGGAAGGTGGCGCAGGAGTCGAAGTATAACAAGGGTATCACGCGGTGTGGCGTTCCATCGTTTTTCCAGCCAGTCGCGTAGCTCCGCCAATTGTTCATCCACAATTTTGCCGGCTTCTTCCGGGCTCAACTGTGCTGCGGTAAACGTCGCGGCGCGCTCGCTCAGCCAACGGGAAGCCAGTTGACTTGAGCGAAGTGAATCGTCCATGCGGCTTTGTACGACCGCAAACTGATCCACCAGATTCGCCCGAAAATCTGGAACCTTCGAATCGTCAGCCTCGGCGTGAGGGGCGTTGATGACGACATTCTTTCCGCGAATGACCGAATCCCAAAGCGTGCGCGGCAGGCGAACCAACAGCCCCGGAACTTGCCGTACTCGATCCATGATGCGACCCGGCCCCATGAGATAGAGCACACTGCGCTGCTGCAATCTTTTCTGAAGTTGCTGAGTGATGGGATTGACGTCGACCCCGGGTTCCGGCGATTCCATCCCGCGTAGAGCGGCCATCAATCGGTCGGCCTCACGGCGGGCATCTCGTAAAGGGGCCACCACTTGATCTGTCAATCTTCCAAGCAGATCGCCGGCGCGATTGGTCAAGCCGGCATCACGCGCAGCGGCTTCCATCGGTTGAATCGTCCCGAGCGCGGTGCGAAGCGCGGCAAGGTCTGAGCCGGGCGGCGCGTTCCAGGCGGCATCATCCCGCGGGATGGCAAACAGGCGGGAAATTTGAGCAGGATTCTCGTCGGCTGTCCCCGCGACGCAATAACCGAAATCCGATTCAAGTTGTTTCGCGTAGTCGTTGAGAACGACCGTTTCCTCGCATTTGTTCATCGCGAAAAGGGCGGGGATAGAGTAACGCTGCGCCAATCGATAGTACGGCCGCAATTCGGTCATCTGGTATTTTTCAGGCGTTGCCAAAAACAATACCGCGTTAGCCCATCGGAACGCGCGATCGGCTTGTACGTGGTGCAGCGGTTGGTCGCCGTCAAGATCCGGTGTGTCGATGAGGGTGACCGCCGCAGCAAGAGGTTGCGGCGAGGTGACGACAATCAGCGTGTCCGGTTGACCGCGCACGGGCAACTCCGTTTCGCTGGCCAGATGATGTTCTAATCCAAGCCATTTCGGCGGCAGGTTGGCTGCGTCGGCGGTGATGGCGACTGCGCCGGCCGTGTAGGTTCGCCGGAAATTGGCGGCGGACACGTTGCTGTCCAGCAACCGATTCACCAATGTGCTTTTGCCCGTGCCCGTGCCTCCTAGAATCGCGACCAACGGCGGATGTTTGCCGGAGTCGCGCAGGTGGAATCGAAGTGCCGAGGCGTCGATCCGCCATCGCTCCATCGCTAAAGAGACCGTCGCCGGCAAATTCCGGCGCAATTCGACAAGCTCTTTGTCGAGCGCGGCAAGGCGGGAATCCAAGCTATGGGGTCGTAGGGACATTCGTTTAAGAGTATGTACCACAAATAAGCGCGTGGATGAATCTACAACATCCGAGATCGTTGTGGTACGTTGCGACCGTGAATGTACCGGCGACCCCTTCGCTTTTTTCGTTTCGACTGACGCTTCTATTGCTGCTCGCATTTAGCCTGCGGCTGGGATGGGGGATGTCTCGCGCGACCGATGCTGCTTCCATCGAGCAATTGCCCGATCAGCGCGAGTACCTCGAATTGTCCGATAATCTGCTGCATGGTCGCGGTCTTCATTTTTATGATCCGCGATTTGCGGCCGACGTCCTTGCTTATCGGACGCCGGGTTATCCAATTTTTCTGACAGCCTGCGGAAGTTCTCCGCGCGTGGCGCGACTCGCACAATCGTTACTGGACACTTCCACGGTTCTTGCGATCTACTTGTTATCACGCCGTTGGTTGGCCGAAGGACAAAGCCTCTTTGCGGCGGCGCTTGTCGCGTTCAATCCATTTCTGATTTATTTCAGCAGTCTGATCCTTTCGGAAACGCTTTTTACAGCGATGTTGACGTGGGGAATGTTGCTGCTGGCCGGAACTTCGTCTGAAGGCAAACGCGGTGTTAGGTCGCGTCCGGTTTTGGGCGGTTTGCTTCTTGCGTTCGCGATCCTTGTACGGCCATCCGGCATTGGGCTGCCGGTTCTGCTCGGGATCAGCGCGGCGATTCTGAACCGCGATCATCCGGAGGCGTATTCCTCTCACCGGCGCTTACCACCGGCGACTTCCATGTTGCTGCTGACACTTTTCGCATTGGCACCTTGGGCCTATCGAAACTATACGATTCTTGGACATATTATCTGGACGACAACAAACGGCGGTATAACGGCTTATGACGGATTTAACGACGATGCCACGGGCGCGAGTGACCAACGATCCATCGCCCGTCTGCCGGGTGTTTCTCAGGCTTCCGAATTGCAGCGAGACGAATTCTTTGCCACTGAGGCTTCCCATTGGGTGAAAACACATCCAAGGCGGGCAATTGAATTGGGGATCACGAAGATTCTTCGGACGTGGAGTCCAGTGCCATTGAGCGCGGAATATGGCAAGTCTTTGTATCAGTGGATCGGCGGGTGTTATTCAGTGCCGTTGGATCTGCTGGTGGTTCTCGGACTCTGGTATGGCGCGATTCCCCGCACTGCCAAAGTCTACCTGCTGATTCCGGCGATATATATCACAGCGATCCATGCGATGTCCGTGGGATCGTTGCGCTATCGCCTTCCTGCCGAACCGATGTTGGCGGTGTTGGCCGCATGTAGTTTGCAGAACGCCGTGGGCCAGTTGATACGTTGGCGTCGTGCGACAGTGATAGACCCATCATGATGCTTCGCACGACCGCCAGTTTTGAGCAGCTCTTCGACCGGACCTGGCGGCCCGGACATCCCTTCCGTCCACGTCTTTCACCTTTGCGTCGCTGGGGCATGTTTTGCCTGCTTGGCTTTTTGCTGTCGGTCATCGGGGCGTATTGGTATTTGACGGATTCAACCCGCGTTCGCCGAATGTGCGAGTCGTATCTTTCGCAACTGACCGGTGGGCGCGTGAATGTTCGCCATGCGGCACTGTCGATCTTCGAGGGATTGCGATTGGAGGGGGTCAGCGTTCGCGTTGA
Source organism: Tepidisphaerales bacterium (assembly GCA_038230975.1). Taxonomy (GTDB): domain Bacteria; phylum Planctomycetota; class Phycisphaerae; order Tepidisphaerales; family Tepidisphaeraceae; genus JANXVV01. The sequence goes on along the minus strand of JBBRMF010000045.1, from coordinate 16,142 downwards.
CAATTCCATGGACATGGATTCGCAGCTCTTTGATGTGCAGACCGTACTCATCAAATATAACCCCGAATCCATTCTGAGCGGCAAGCTGGATGCAACGCAGATCGTGGCGATCGATCCTCGCGTTGAGCTTTGTGAGAATCTCGATGCCCCGCGATTGCGATGGAATTACGAGCGCATGGTGTTTCCGAAACAGGCTACGAGCCAACCGGGTGAACGACGAATCGTAACGCTCCCCGAAATCAATCTCCGCAATGGGCAGGTTCATTATAGCCAAATTCAGAACGGTAAATATATCCCACAGGGGACGATGGCGTTGGATGGCAGCCTGGCACCTGGCGAAACGATCGGGACGTTCTTGTTCCGCCTGCAGAGTCGCGTTCAAAATGAAACCGGCCCGGTGGTGACTGGGCAGACGATCGCGGAAACCGGTGAAAGCTGGGCGCGGATGGAGAACTTTACCTTCGGCCCGGGTATTAAGGCGGTTCTGCCGGATATGGTGCGCCGTATTCTGGAAGATCTGCAATTGGCGGGTCGGGTGGATATTCCGGTGCTGCACGTCAAACCGAATTCGCGCGGTGGGAAACCGGAATTTCGCGTCGAGATGAACCTGAACAAAGTGAAGATGGCCGTCAGTGCCAACTACTGGCTCAGTGCTGTGGAACGACGGCAAGTCGATACATTGCATGGCGCATTCGCCTTGATGAGGATTGCCGGTCTCAATCTCGAGAAAGAAATCACCTCTCCAAATATCAAGCCGGAAGCGAAGGCCACGGGCGACGCACCGACGACCTCCACAGCGCTCACTGTTCCGGGCTTTATCGACCGGATTGAAAACACCATCACTCCTTCCCTTGTTCGCCTGGGCAATGTCGATGGCCGATTCATATTCACGCAGGACGGAATTGAAATTCAAAATCTCACGGGTTGGATCGAACGCAATTCTTTTCAAATTGCCGGTCGTATCAACGGCTACGGTGCAGATGCGCCGGCTCAACTGGAAGTCATCGGGGAAGACATCTACATCCCACATTCTCCGCGTTACGTGACTGCCATGCCCCGGATTGTGCGCGAGATATATGAAGCGCTGCACCCGGAAGGATCAGGGCGGCTTTGGGTGAAGATGGTCCGTGCCGAAGCGGGAAGGAAACCGATTCTGAGCGGAGAGTTGGAAGTGGTGGAAGGCAGTTTTCTGGTTGAGCAATTCCCGTATCCACTTCGAAATGTCACCGGCAAAATCTCGTTCGGGCCTGATGCGGAACGTGGCGATCGGCTGGATCTGGTCAACCTCAAAGCCCATGGCGTGAAGGGTGGACCGAACGAAAACAACACTGTCACGATCAATGGACTTATCAGCCCGATTGATGGTGATGCCGAGATGGATATCAATGTCGTCGGGCAACACATTTTGTCCGAGCCCGCGATCCGTGCTGCGCTGCCGCGCGAAGGCCGCGAGGCATTGGCGGCACTCGATCCGTCGGGTAAGGGTGATTTTCCGACGTTTCGCTCTGGGATTCTGGCCAATGTGCATCGCTCACCGGGGCCGTACCAGCCATTTGTCGTGAAGCTGACGATGGATCTTGAGGACGCTGCGGGGGCGTTCAATGGGTTCGCCTATCCACTGGATCACATTACCGGTCGGGTGATCATCGGCGACGGATTCGTCAATCTCATCAACTGCACGTCAAAAAAAGGGGACGCCAGTGTTACGTTGGATGGCGGAATGACCTTCGGCAAGGGAAAACCGCTCTCGCCTGATATCACGTTGACCGCTCGCAATGCAATGATCGACAAGACATTGCTGGCCGCGATATCACCTGATCGACGCGAATGGCTTGAAAAACTGGGTGTTACCGGAAAGCTGGACGTGGATGGGAAGATCGTTTTGAAATCATCCCTCGCGCCACCGAATGAAAAGACACCCATCGCACAGGCTGGCGATGTATCGGTCGTGATGGATTTGAAGGTGCATGAGGGAGCCTTGTTGCCGCAGGGGACGACCTACGCCATCACCGATGTGAACGGCAAATTGCGATTAACCGACGGGCAGATCAGCTTCCGTGATTTTAAAGGCAAGCGGGGGGACGGCACGATTTTCGCCGGTGGCAATGTCATCTGGGGAGCGCACAGTCCAGAGCTTTCGCTGACCGCGTCGGCGAAAAACCTTTTGCTGGAATCACCGCTATACGCGATGTTGCCGAAGGATGCCCAGTCGGGTTGGAACGCCGTACATCCGGAGGGAACGGTGGATGTCGCGTTGGAATACGGCCGTGGGAAAATCGGCGCTGCAACCCAGCCGGCAGTGGTGCATCCGACATCGCAGCCCACTTCTCAACCCTCTTCATCGCCCAGTTATCGCGTGAAGCTGACACCGAATCATCTTGCGGCGACGTTACAGGAATTGCCGTACAGGCTTACGGATTTGAGCGGGGCGATCATCGTTACGCCGGAACAGGTCGCCCTTGAAAATGTGATCGGCAAACACAGTGGCGCCAGCATCGCGTTCAGCGGCACGGGATTGAATGGTGGGGCCAACAAGGGCGATCCTGCAAAGGCCGGCTGGAACCTGAAAATGCTGGGTCGCGATGTGCCGGTGGATGACGATCTTCGCAAAGCGCTACCGCCGAGCTTTTCCCAATTGCTCGAATCCATGAAGCTTCGAGGAAAAATCGCGTTCGACTTTCAAAAGCTTGACTATCGTCCGGGCGAAACGCGCGCCGATGGCAAATCAGCCCAGGGCGATTTGGATCTGGCGGGTACGGTCTGGTTCAATGGCACATCAATGGAAGTCGGCATGCCGGTTACGGAGGCCGACGGGCTTTTAAAGTTTGAGACCGGTATTCGAGCCGGCAAGCTCGGCGGTTTTAAGGGGAAGATTCAGGCGAGCAGGTTAAAAGTTGCCGCGCGCCCGGCGAAGGATTTTTCTGCCGAACTATTCAAACCGGAAAAATACGATGCGATGCGGCTGGACAAGATTCAGGGTGGATTGGCCGGGGGTGAAATCGCGGGGCATGTCGACCTTTCATTTCCCGATACCGGCGCTTCACGCTTCGGTGTCGAAATGGTTTTACGCGAGGCGGATGTCACGCAGCTTACCGGTGAAAAAGATATTCGCGGCCAAGTCACCGCAAGCCTCGCGCTGGAGGGAGCCTGGAATGATCCCACGACCCGGCGCGGGCGCGGTCGAGTCACCGTGGCGGGGCGGGACATGTACCATATCCCGTTGATGCTCGGCCTCATGCAGGTCACCAACCTTTCGCTCCCGATCAGCAGCCCATTTAGTGAAGGCAACGCGCTGTACAGCGTCGACGGTCAGAAAATCACCTTCGAGCAGATCGAATTGCGGGCCAGCAACATGATCATGCAGGGAAGCGGTTCGATGAATTTCGATACCAAGAAGGTCAAGATGACTTTCGTGACCGACAACCCCAATTGGCCCAAGGTGCCGATCCTGAATGATCTCATTCAGGGTGCAAAAAACGAGATGCTGCAGATTCACGTCAATGGCACCATCGAAGAGCCCAAAGTATCGGGCAGCATTATGAACACGTTTCAAACCACGATCGACGAGGTTTTGCGAGGCGGGAATTCTTCAAACGGTTCAAAGTCCAGGAAGTAATATTGTGCGCCTCTGCTCGTCAATCATTGGACGGCAGCAACGAATAAACGCATGGTCTCCCGTTGCCACTTACGTTGGTGCATTGAGAAATAAGGACTGATGAAGCGTCGCCTTACGATTTTCGGAAAGATTCTTGTGCCGACCTTGTCGGTGCTGGTTTTCTTCTCCTGCGGCTGGCTTTGGCATCGGAGCTTCCACATAGCAGACTACTGTTATCGGCTCGCGCCTCAGCCGACCGGATCTGCGATACGCGGCGTGGGATCGTATCGTGGTGCATTGGTCTTGGCATCGGTCCTCGATCCAGTCCCGTCACAGAACGAACCCAGCTATCGATTTGACGCTTTTAAGATGACCCCCGGCAACGGTGGGGGATCCTCTGTCCTTAAACCAGTTCCCGCTTTTTACGCCAATGCGTTGGGATTTGGCATCAGCCAGGGCCGGTTGACGCTCAACATTCCGTTGGCCTGGATGCTCCCGACCCGGACGTATCACGCGATCTATGTGCCATATTATTTCATCATGTTGATCGCGGCGATTCTGCCGACGCGATGGGCCTGGAGATTCCTCCGGGGTAAAAAACCCAGTTCCCGCACCGTCATTTAGAGCATATTTCAGTTGAGTGCAGAGTAGACGATTTTGTCTTTTGTGGGGTCCACACTGCAGACCGTTTCTGCCAGCTCGAAAGAAGCGGCCTGCAGTGAGCTTGAGAATCAATTCGTGGCACGGGCTTCCAGCCCGTGTTGAGACTTTTGAACTCAAATCGCTGCTGGAAAGAAGCTCTTTTTCCGCCTTGGTCCACTAACATGGGCTGGAAGCCCGTGCCACGATGAAGGCATTCTATTCAGGTGGTTTTTGCTTTGTGAATCCACCCCAGTTCTCGCTTGCCGTACATCTCTTTATCGAACGGCCCGATCGGGGCGGCCCAATGCACGGCGTTCGAGATAATCCGCAATACATTCGGATCATGATACGTGGGGAATGTTTCATGTCCGGGTCGAAAGTAAACGATTTTGCCTGCCCCTCGCGTCCAGGTGCATCCGCTGCGAAAAACTTCCCCGCCTCCAAAGCTGCTGATAAGGAATGTGGATTCCGGTTCAGGAATATCAAAGTATTCGCCGTACATTTCCTCGCGCGGCAGAACAAAGTGGTCGGCAATTCCCTGCACGATGGGGTGACCTGGCCGGGTGACCCAGAGAATTTCCTGCTCGTTTTCCTCTTCACGCCATTTTAGATTGCAAGTGGTGCCCATCAGCTTGCGGAATATTTTTGAAAAATGTCCGCTGTGCAGAACGACCATCCCCATGCCGTCCAATACGCGCTGATGAACGCGATTCACGACGGAGTCCTGTACTTCATGGTGCGCCAGATGTCCCCACCAGAGCATGACGTCGGTTTCTTCGAGAAGTTCAGGAGTGCAGCCATGCTCCGGGTCGTCGAGGGTTAAACTGCGGACGGTCAGACCCGGATTCTTCCGCAGTGAAATGGCAATCGCTTCATGCATTCCCTGCGGGTAAATCTCCGTAACGCGCGGGTTTATTTTCTCATGGCGAAATTCGTTCCAGATCGTGACGCGAATCGGAGAAGGCATGAATGATGTCCCGTTTGAACTCGCAGGCTCAGAAGCGACGCCGCAACTGGCTAAAAGCTTCGAGCTGTACGGCGTATCGGACCGACGGTTCTCAGATTCGTCGACGTCGCTTTAATGCCAGCATGGCGACTGCGGCAAGTGTGAGCGATGCGGGCTCAGGGAGGTTGACCGGGTAGACCGTACCGGAATCGCTCGACACCGTAACGCCGGAGACGGGGTTGCCGTTGGCATCGCGGATTTCGACGGCGGCAAGCGTGAGGGTTGAGGAGAAATTTGATGCACCGGAGATCGTCGCTCCGTCGGCGTTGTCGGCGTTGACCATCGTAAACTGATTGGAAAACTGGACATGTACCAACTGTGGCGTAATGCCATTGATGGCGTAGCTTTGAGTGGCCCAGTTGGTGGAGATGAATCCAGGATCGAACGCAAAGAAGGACTCATCGGAATAGCCCTGTATACCGAAGGACATATCGGCCAACGCGCCTTGGCCGGAGTTGGTGCCATCCACATGAAAGATATATCTGGCCGTGTAACCCGCCTGGAGCGAGCCACCGTATTGGAGCGTGTCGGTGAATCCAGTAAAGCCGAGGCTGTAGACACCGTCAGGGGAACCCGTGGTGAGATTGTAATTGTCGGTGCCGTTGTAAGCTTTGGGATTGGCGGCGTTGTAGTAGTTGTTGGTCACCGTTCCGGACGCGAACAGGTGAAGACGGCCGTAGGTGGATGCGGCCTGGTTTGTGCCAACGAAATTCATCGTTCGGGTTGCCCCGGTACGATCCATCCCCGTAAAATCCTGGTCCAAGCTCGCACTGCTGGGCGTGGCATCGCTGGAGGAAGCACTGGCGAGGTCGTGATTGAACGAGCCGTTCTGATTAAAGCCTACACCTGAAATTGAGAACAGTGAGGAGGCGGCGGCGGCCGACGAACATGCACACATCGACAACATTGAAAGTGAACCCAGTAACGCGCCTGCTGCCAGGCGATTCTTAATTTTACCCATCATTCCGTTTGCTCCCATTCTTTTGTATTGCATGCCGATATGAAGACGGCGCGTTCCAGATCGCACTGTTTCATTCAATTACATTTCAGTCAGATTTGTTTCTGAGCATACGCTCATGCGGTGACGGGTCAAGCAAATTATTGTCGGAATTGCGCCATTCGGATTTATTGCACGTTAGCTTGGGAAGGATTCTCTGATTGCGTTGTCACTTCGTGTGAAGCCTTTCAAGGTCTTTGAAAAACTCCGGATACGTTTTATTGACGCATTGGGCATCTTGAATCGTGATCCCCGAAATTCTGGTACCCGCGACCGCAAAACTCATCGCCATGCGGTGGTCGTCGTAGGTATGGATTGTCGCTGGTTTGAATTCTTTGGGAGGCGTGATCGTTAAATCATCGCCTTCAATGTCGATGCCCGCCCCGATTTTGGTCAGTTCCGTGGCAAGGGCAGCCACGCGATCGGTTTCTTTCACGCGCAACGTGTGCAGCCCGCGCAAATGGGTTGGGCCTTCGGCGAACAATGCCGTCACCGCCAAAGTCTGGGCCATGTCGGGCATATCCAGTAGATCCGCCTCGATACCCTGTAGTTTTTTCGTGCCGATCACCGTGATAAAATCACGGCCGAACAGCAGATCAGCCCCCATCTGATGCAGCAGATCCGCAAACCCGACATCCCCCTGCAAACTCTGTTTTCCAAGGCCTTCGATCGTCACACTCGCCCCGGGATGAATCGCCGCGATGGCCAGAAAGTAACTCGCGTTGCTTGCATCAGGTTCGACGGCGTAATTCGTGGCGGTGTACGTGCCCGGTGGGATGATGATTTGGGTTGGACGGCCCATCGGGTCGCGGATCAAATGCGGAGTTTGCCCGAATTCATCCATCAGCCGCATCGTCATCGCAACGTACGGCCAACTGGTTTGCTTGCCTTCCAGATCTATTCGCACTTCATTGCGCGCATACGGCGAAACTTGCAGCAATGCAGAGAGAAATTGCGACGACTGACCCGCCGAAAATTTCAACGTTCCGCCAGGTAATCCATCGGCTAAAACTTCAATCGGTGGAAAACTTTGCTGCTCGAGATAATTCACACGCACCCCAAGATGGCGCAGCAAGTCCGTCAATTGACCGATCGGTCTTTGTCGCATGCGCGAAATGCCGTCAAGCGTATACCGACCGCGCCCGAGCGCGCACATGGCGGCTACGAAGCGGATAGTCGTACCGCTATTGCCGCAGAATAGATCCGCAGCTTCCTTCGGAAGCTTGCCACCCAGGCCCTTAACGCGAACCGAGTGCGTCGATTCATCCACGTCGAGCTCAAATCCCAGACTGCGGAGGCAATCCAGCATGACGACCGTGTCATCCGCAAACAGCACGTTTGACAGTGTGCTCTGTCCATCAGCCAGCGCCGAAAGCACCAAAGCCCGATTCGTCAGACTCTTGGAACCCGGCGGCGTGATCGACGCTCGGAACGGAGGTTTTAGCGTGGCAATGTTCACATCACTCATGGCTTGAACAGCGTACGGAGAATTCTTTGAAAGAAAAGCCATATGTCGATCCTGCAACTTTCCCTTTCCCCCGGCGTCCATGACAATATACAAAGAGTCGAATGACTGACGAGGAACAAACATGCGAAAACTATTGACGGCGGCGATACTGAGTGCAGCAGTGGCGGGAATGAGTTTCGGCAGTGGCAAGGCCATGGCCCAACTCGCCACGGCAAAACCTGAAAAAAAGGAGCAACCTGTGAATCAAGCTGCCTCGGTCCCTGTGAAAGCAGTCGTATTATACAGCAGCGGTGTCGGGTACTTCGAGCACTACGGCCTGGTCAAAGGCGCCGGTAGCACGGAGCTGCGCTTTAAAACCCAACAGATCAACGACATCCTCAAATCGCTGGTTCTTCAAGATCTCGATGGCGGAAAAGTCACGACGATCAGCTACCCCAGCCAGGATCCCATCGCCAAAACATTGCGTAGCTTCCAGATTGATATCACGAGCAATCCAAGCTTGGGCGAGCTTCTGAATCAGATTCGCGGCGCCAAGGTCAAGGTGAGTCTCGGGGCGGAGAATGCCGCGGGGATCATTCTGGGTTTGGAAAAAAAGAAAAAACCATCCGGCGACAAAGGCATGGTTGAAGTCTGGGTGATGAATCTCATCAACGAAGGCACGATTCGCGCGGTTGAACTGGATCAAGTGACATTGCTTGTTCTGGAAGACCCTCAATTGCAGGAGGAACTTGGCAAGGCACTGTTGGCGTTATCGCAAGCACGCGATCAAGACAAAAAGCCGGTGACGATCAATTTCACCGGCGATGGTGAACGGCATGTGCGCCTGGGCTATGTCGTCGAAACACCGATCTGGAAAACCAGCTATCGCCTGCTCCTCAGTGACAAGGTCAATCAACTGCAAGGCTGGGCGATCGTCGAAAACCAGACGGATAACGATTGGATTGATGTACAACTTTCGTTGGTGAGCGGTCGACCGATCAGCTTTATCCAGGATTTGTATCAGCCGTTGTATGTCCCCCGGCCCACGGTGAAACCTGAGCTTTTTGCCAGTTTGAGCCCGCAAACGTATGCAGGGGGGCTTGAATCAGAAAAGAGCCTCGAGCGATTCGCCGGTGAAGTGTTGCAAGCACAACCGCAAGTAATGGCCGCGGCGGCACCCGCACCGTTCGGTGTGCCGGGGGGAGGAAACCGCCCGATGAGCCGCGCGATGTCTTTGGGTGGCGCGGGAAGAGGAGGGGATGCGGCGATGGCCAAAGAATCTCTGATGGACGCTGCCGCCTCTGTCTCATCCGTCGCATCCGCCGCCAAAATCGGAGAGCTGTTTCAGTACACGGTCGGCAGCGTCAGTCTTCCACGGCAGCGCAGCGCGATGATTCCAATCATCACCGATCCGGTCGATGTTGAACGACTCAGCATCTACAATCAAAGCGTTCTGCCCCGTAATCCCCTGAACGGGGCTCGCGTCAAAAACACCACCGGCAAGCATCTGTTGGCCGGCCCGATCACGGTGCTGGATGGCAGCAGCTACGCCGGTGACGCAAGCATCGACAACGTTCCACCCGGCCAGGAGCGGCTGGTCAGTTTCGGTGTCGATCTTCAAGTCGTCGTCGACGCGACCAAAAATACCAATTTCAGCGCCATCCAGACCGGCAGCATTGTCAAAGGCGTTTTGCACCTCACGCGGAAGCATGTTTTCACGCAGGATTATATTTTCGACAATAAAGGGGACAAGGATAAAGCGCTCATTATTGAGCACCCGATTCGCCATGGTTGGAAGCTGGTTGAGACGGATACCCCGATTGAAACAACCGAGGCGCTCTATCGCTTCAAGGGAAAGGTAGCCGCCGGTAAGGCAAGCAAGCTGACGGTGAAAGAGGAGATCGTACAGGGCGAACAATTTTCGATTCTGTCCGCGGATATCGGGCAGATGGATTTCTACAGTAAGCAAGGTGAGATTCCACAGAAAGTGCGCGATGTTTTGATCAAGGCAATGCAGATGAAGGCCGCGATGGTGGATACCCAAAGGTTGATGGAGGATCAACAGCGCCGGGTGGCCCAAATCACTGTCGAACAGCAGCGCCTGCGCGAAAATATGAAGACGGTCGCGCAGAATACCGAATACTCCAATCGACTTCTCAAAAAGCTGGGCGATCAGGAAAGCCAGATCGAAAAGCTGCAATCTGAACTGGATGAATCACGGGCGACTTTTGAGAAGCAGCGTAAGGAATTGGAGGCGTATCTTGGCAGCACGAGCACGAATAATGCCGGTGCAGGTGCGATGAATAAGTAGACTGAATGTGGATTCCCGGCATATTCGGCCCAACGCTGCAATCGCAGCCGCGTTGTGCATGTAACTGAGCGACTTTGCCGAACCTTTGCGACATTCGAACCGCAACGGGGTAATATACGCATCGGCCGGGGTCACTCTTTGCGGGAGCTACGCGAATGATATTCAGAGAAATCAAGAATCAACAGCGGGCGTTCGTGTTCGCATTAGTGGGCGGATTGGCGCTCGCGGGAAACGTGCAGGCAGTCGATAGCAAGATGGACGGAGGCAAACCGATGGCCAAATCGGATGCCACGAAAGTGGACTCTGCCAAGCCCGTCGCCGCCAAGCCCGACCCCAAAGCTACAGCGGCTGCAACGAAAGCCGTCCAGGCCGCGATAGCCAGTCTTCAAAAAGAGCTGAGTGCCCATCAAAAGGATCCTCAAACTCCCCTCCGAGATAAGTGCAATTATTTTGTCGAAAATCCGTCGCCCGATCTTCGACCGGAAGCGATCGTGCAGGCGTTGGGTTCCTCGATCAGCCCTGACGCATCAAGTGATAGCTACATCAAATGGCAGCTACTATCCGGTGCTCCACCGAAATTTGATGTCGAGACCGGTCGATTGGCGACGATCGCGTATATGAAGGCCGCCAAACCGTCACCGCGCCCGGGTATGAATGCCAGTGATAAACGACAACTGGACCTGTTGGCCAAAGAAGTAAGAAACGTCGATGATTCTCTGGCGATCACCAAAAAGCTGGAAACCCTGGTGGCGTCCTGGGAAGAACACAACAAACCTGACTTGGCCTATCGCGATGATTTGTACTCCCGCCTGCCTGGCGGCCCCGAGGCATTAGTGGCGCATCTGGAAGATGTCACCCAACGCATTGAAGCGGGTTATACGGGCGAACATATCATGTCCGAGACTGCCAAGGAGATCACCAAATGGATCGACACCTCACCGCCGGCCGCACATTTGTACGCCATGGCTGAGCGCGTCAAAAAAGTGATCGCCAAAGCCGGCGGGAAAATCTCTCCACCGGAAAACACGAAGACGATCCCTGGTGGCAAAGGGATGAATGTCAAAGGGTACAACAATAATTATCCCCCGATGAACTATGCCGGCGCGGTTCAGTTCCCGCCCAAATATTACGATCACGTCGAGTTCGACTCGAAGGATAACAAGTGGAAATGGGCCGACATCAGCGGGCGATATGTTCGCGCAGAAGTGATGACCGATTTGCTCAACACCCTTGAAGATTCGGCGAAAACTGCGAAGTCATCGGATGGCACGATGACGAAGGGGAAATGAATTATTTAGCCGGGTCGCTTGCGACCCGGGTCCGAGGGCTATTCATCGTCATCATCATCCTGATGTATCGCGGGAATCTTGTCGGTGATGGCTGGCGGCACAACGCCACTGGGGAAGCAAATCGCGAGCTGATTGCCATCGTGGGCAATCACAATACGCCCGGCAGGATCGAGCCAGAGACGAGAAGGCTCGACGTTGGGAATCTTGTGCGCGAAGGTCGCTTCCAGCTTGAACGGTTCGGCCGCACCAGGAGTAGGGCGGAGGCGCAACAACCGCCCGGGCTCATTGAACAGGAATAGGCGGCCTTCGGTGTCGGAAACCAGCCAGGGCTTGGCCGATCCCTGAGCTTGCGGGGGTAAAGGCCAATCGATGCTCCCTTTGTCGCTCACTCGTCGTAACGCGGTTTGCCCGCCGAAATAGCGGGTTCCATCGGCAAGGATCAATAGTGCCAGCGTAGGTTCGGTTGTCGCCGGGCGGGTTGAAGCAGGCTCGGTTGCAGGCACTGGAACGGGGGGTGATATCTTCGCGAGTTCTGCCGGGTCAAAGATGTAGTGGTTGTGCTTTTTGTCGAGCAGTTGAAACCCACCTTCACCGATGATCCAGACATTTTCTCCCTTGTCTTTGTACGCCGGCCAACCATGATCTTCGCAACCCACGGTTCCACCCATGGCCGCAAATTCCCACACGGGCAGGCGCGGTGCGATGGGGGGGAGTGTCGGATCGAGAACAAGGGTTTCCGCCGCGCGCGCGCCGTTGGCAGCAGTGGGTTCGCGGAAGAACCATCGGCCTTGTCGATCGATGCCGATCAATTCGTTGTACTTCACATCGCTCTTGCGCAGGATCGGTGCCCACTGGAATGTCCCGATCATTTCACGTGGGCCAAAGACGTCATCCGAGACGATCCACTCGCTGCCGACGGAATAGAACTTTTTTTGAGTGGGAGTGAGGTCTGCCCAGGCTTGACCGAGCATGAGCTGGATCGGCTGACCGGGCCTTACGCTAACCCACGCCGGGGCCGCGAGCGTCTGGTCGCCGTCTACATTCGTGACCGAGACACCCCCACGCGAGTATAGCAGCACACTGCCATCAGGAGCGCGCGCCGCAAGCTTCAACTCGGAGTCGACCAGCGACATTTCACCGAGGGTCGGGTCGGTTTTATTTTTGAGAAACTCCGCCATCTTCTCGCGCACGCTCGGGGGTTGATTATCCAATTCAGCTTCGAGGATTGGCCAGAGCCCGCTGCCATAGGTGGAGAGCTGGCGAAACGCGGCATCTCGTTTTTCGTGATCGGGGCTGTCCAATTGTTCAAGCAATGCCATGACACGCTGCTTATCGACTTTCGTCGTGCTGAAATCAGTGATGGAAAGACTCGATTTGCCATCGTCTCCCACGATAATTTGAAGCACGCTTCCATCGGCTAACGGGATCAGATGCAGAAAATTCCCCGGCCAATGAGCCGTATCCTTCAGCAGCGACCAACTTCCTTCGACAAATCTCGCCACTTTTTTGCTTCCCGCCTGACCTGCTTCGGCTGGGATGTAAGCCAACAATCCTTCGAGATCCATCGGAACTTGCGTGGCGGCATGCGGGATTGCGGCGTCGATCAAATCGGGCGACGCAATTTCAGTCCAACCTTCGGTCGTTCGCAAAAATACCGATGCCCCCGTGGAATGTCCCACGACAATGCTATCGTTCCACGAATACGCGTTGCTCCAGCGATAGGTTTGACGCAGCGACTTCAATCTCGTGAGGCGACCTTCCTCAATAAATTCAATCGTCTCGTCGCCCACACCTCCGCAGACCAGAACCGCGGTTGATCTTCCGGGTTTCTTGCCCACACCCGGCTCATACCGCCAATGCACATACTCCGGCTTATCACGCACGAAATGGACCGAATCCGTGCCGGTCTTAAGGAGTACTGCCGCCGTCGCGTCGGCGTCAGGCCGGGTGATCCAAAGATGCTGGAAGCGATCGAGATGAATCGGGTCATGCAGAATGAGTCGCGCGGCATCTTTGCGATCCACCGGCGCATCGAGTGGTTGCGTCGCCGGGCTATCCGGATAAACCCGCTTGACGAGTTCGATGAATGTCCTCGGCGCAACTGGCTTCGTCGCTGCGATAGATCGCGTCGTCGATACCGCTTGCGGCTTAGCCGGCCGGCTCGTCGGTTCCGTCGCAGGCGCACTCACCACATCCGTATTTTTTTTGCATGAAAATACAATCATCACGCCGATTGCGAGCGCCAGAAACAACGCAACGTTTCCCGTCCGGCTACGCATGATTCCACATGAATGGTTTAATCTCATTCTTTTCCCCTTCGATGTAACGGCACGCGAAACACCAGTAATCCGCCGCATAGAACCGTGATTCCCACGCCAATGAGCCCCGCCGCAAATCCCCCCGATCGCTCACGAGAAAGTCCAATGGCATACGGCGCGACAAATCCTGAAAGACATCCCAGTGAGTTGACGATCGCAATTCCACCCGCAGCCGCGCTCCCGCGTAGAAACGAGGTGGGCAGCGTCCAGAATGTGCCAAGGGTTCCCCAGATGCCGAGTGCCGCCACGGATAAGGTGGCCAATGCAACAGGAGCCGTGTGGGCGAATGCCGTGGCACTCAATCCGACACATGCCAAAATTGACGGCACGGCAATATGCCAATGCCGCTCGCCGGTTTGATCGGAATGGTGACCGATAAGCACCATGCCAATCGAAGCCACGCCGTACGGAATTGCCAGCATCAGCGCAACCTGCGGATCGCTGAGAGTGGGAACGGCTTTCTTAAGCACTGCGGGGGCCCAGAGACTAAACGTATACAAACCGGAGATCAGCAAAAAATAAATGGCGCTGAGCAACCAGAGTCGCGGATCGCGCACGGCATCCCACAACGTGTGTCGATGGCGATGGGCGGAAACCGCTTTGGCCGCATTGATATGTTCGTCAAGCCAAAGCTTTTCTGAATCCGTAAGCCACTTGGCGGATTGCGGACCATCGGGCAGGTAGAACAATACAAACACACCGAGCACGACCGATGGCAAACCCTGAAGCAAGAACAACCACTGCCATCCGGCCAACTGCCCTATGCCGTTCATTTTGAGACAAATCGCCGAGATCGGTGCGCCGATCACCCCGGCGATCGCGGTGGAAGTCAGGAACACCGACATCGCTTTTGCACGCCGCTGGGCCGGATACCAGTACGTCAGATACAGTACCATCCCCGGAAAAAATCCCGCCTCTGCGGCGCCCAGCAAAAATCGCAGCGAATTAAAGCTGACGGCTCCCCGAATAAACATCATGCAGCAGGCGATGATTCCCCAGGTGACCATGATGCGGGCAATCCACAGCCGAGCGCCGACACGTTCGAGAATCAAATTGCTTGGCACTTCGAAGAGGAAGTATCCGATGAAGAAAAATCCGGCACCAAAGTCGTACGCTCTTTCGCTGAGTCCAAGATCCACTTTCATCGTCAGCGCGGCGAAGCCTACATTGATCCGATCGAGATAACCCACCACATACAATAGAAACATAAATGGGACGAGCATTCGAGTGATCTTTGCAAAGATTCTCGATTCCTCGACGACGTCGCCAGATGCCGCGCGATCAAGTGGTGGAGACAAAGTACGGGGTGGCATGAAAGAAGTATCGCCATGCGCGAAGCAGGGAGCAACAGTGGTGTTTGCATTTTGAGCTTGCCAGGAAGTTTGGTCGCGCCCAGTTCGACAGTCGCCGATCGACGCCTCGACGCCCACTCTCAATGCGTTACGATGGGTCGTTTTGGGAGTCTCTTGATGGCCGATCAGAACGTGCAGACAGCAGGCAAGGTTGGAACCCCACGGCGAATTCTCGACATGGCTTGCGGGTATGAACCGGCGCTGATTCTGGAATCGGCGGTGCGGCTGGGAATCTTCGACATCCTCAACGAGCGGCCAATGTCGCTTGAAGCTGTTGTGAAATTGACTCACGCCTCTGAGCGGGGAATGCGGGCACTGCTGAACGCGCTGGTTGGGCTGGATCTATTGATGCGATACGGTGAACACTACGCATTGACTGACGAGAGCGAGGCCTATCTGGTCAGCACGAGCGCATCGTATCAAGGGTACATGTGCAAGCACGTCAGCCGGCATTTGCTACCGCGCTGGATGCGGTTGACGGAAGTGGTGCTCAGCGGAAAACCGACGCACGTCGTTAATGAGCAGACCGACGGGGCGGCGTATTTCGGCGAGTTTGTGGAAGATATTTTTCCGATGAGTTACGAAGCGGCCCAGGAATTGGCCGTCGAATTGAAAATAGCGGAACTGAGAAAGCCGATCAAGGTTCTGGATTTGGCGGCCGGGTCCGGAGTGTGGGGGATCGCATTGGCCGAAGCCTCTCATTTCGTTTCGGTGACGGCGGTGGATTGGCCTGCCGTGCTGCCAGTCACTCGGCGGACGGCGGTGCGGAATGGTGTGATCGATCAGTTTACTTTCATGGCTGGCGATGTGCTGAAAGTCGACTTGGGCGTCGGCTATCAAGTGGCAGTCCTCGGTCATCTGCTCCACAGCGAAGGCGAATCGCGCAGCCGCCAGTTGTTGCAAAAAATATTCGATGCGCTGGAACCAAGTGGAGCGGTTGTCATTGCGGAATTCATTGCCGATGAAGATCGTAGCGGGCCTCCGGGCGCGCTCATCTTCGCGGTCACGATGCTGGTGAATACAGATGAGGGCGATACGTTCACATTAAACGAAATGGCCGGCTGGTTGCGGGATGTGGGATTTGTAAATGTAAGAACCGTGGAAGGCCCTGGCCCGGCACCGCTGATTCTGGCGACGAAACCCGCATGAACAGCGGGTGCCACAGGTCGCGGTACTCCGAGACCT
>JBBRMF010000044.1:0-26801 GCA_038230975.1 Tepidisphaerales bacterium | reverse complement strand
TAAGGCTCAGCCCCCCGCTTCAAGCCGGAAGCGGAAGCCGTAGGCGAGACACCGGGTTCTTTCACACCTGTGACATCAACGCTCGAAATCCTCCAATAAGACTCCAGCGACGGCGTCGCGCTCCCTAACAGTACCGGCACATTTTCCATCCGCCCGCGCATCACCGCCACATCGCGCCCGTGATATCTCGGAGCGGAATCCTGTTTGTAACTCGCCTCATGTTCCTCATCCACCACGATCATCCCCAGATTCGGCACCGGCGCAAAAATCGCGGAGCGCGCCCCGACAATCACATCCGCCTGCCCTTGATTGATCTGCTGCCAAAACCGATGCCGATCCGTATTGCTTAAACCACTGTGCAGCACCGCCACCCGAGGGAACCTGGCCGTAAATCGCTTTACCGTTTGCGGCGTCAGCGCGATCTCCGGCACCATCACAATCGCCTGCTTCCCCTGATTCACGATCTCGCGAATACACTGAAGATACACTTCGGTCTTGCCGCTCCCCGTGACGCCCAGCAACAGGTTCACGCTGAACCCGCCCTGCTTCACGCGCGGCCCTAGATCATCGAAAACCTTCTGCTGATCTTCATTAAAAATAGTTTCCGTTTCCGTGCCGCCCGACGGTTGAATATCCGCCGTAAACCCCGGCAGATCCACTTCTGACGTCAGACTGATCCACCCCGCCCGCGCCAGCTTGCGAACGGTCGGCACGGTCGTCCCCGATTCACCGGCCAGCCGATGAATCTCAATCGCCTGATCCGGTTCCAGTTGCAACAACCGCCCGAGAAGCGTGCGGCGCTTCACCGCTTTGGTTTTCTCCAGAATCGCCTGCAATTCATCTCGCGACTTCATCAGCCGCACCAACTGCAGATACTCCAATCCAATTCGCCGCTTCACCGCCGATGGAATCACCGAGTCGATCACCGTCCCCAACGGCGCACAATAATAACGGCTCATCCACCGCGCCAACTGCATCATTTCCGGCCCCAGCAACACCCGCTCATCATCAATATCCAGGATCGGTTTGACCTTCGGATAGTTCGTCGACGCACTGATCGAGATGACATATCCGAACGCCGGGCGATTGTTTCGCCCCAGCGGAACGCGCACCCGCTGCCCCACCTTGATGAGCTGCAGGATCTTCGGCGGCACCGAATAATCCAGCAGCTTATCCAGGCTATCCTCCAGCGCCACCGCCGCGAACGGGCCAACGCTCGCCAGCAATGGCGGCTCAAGTTCGGTCGTGGGAAAAAGCGTATCCATAAATCTTTCCCCTCATACCCTTCCCGGTGTTATCCACGATGCTGCGAAGCGGCCCTCCGGCCGTCGGCGCAGCAGCGTTGTGGATAACTCGGCGAAAAAATCGTCGCCGATTGTGAACCACCTGTCGATTGCCGATTTGTCGATCGCTTCGGCATCCGTGGAGGGTAAGGTGGTCGAGCCGCAGAAACAACCCGGCGTGTATCCTGTCCTGCTATAGGTTGTCACTCCTATCGGCGAAACATTTTTTTGCGATGGGAGTACAGGTATGCGGCAGCGGGTCGTTCGGCGATATAGTTTGGCGTTTCAGCGGCAGGTTGTGGAGGATTTGGAAGCGGGTCGATTTGCATCGCAGGGTGAGGCGCAGCGTCATTTTGGTATCACCGGGAACACGACGATCCGGAAATGGATTTGTCGTTTTGGGAAGAATCATTTGTTGGCCAAGGTGGTGCGTGTGGAGAAGCCGGACGAAGCGAACCAGATGTTGGAACTCAAGCGTCGGATCGCGCAGTTGGAGCAGGCGTTGGGTCGGACTCAGGCGGAGCATTGTCTGAACGGGGCGTTTTTGGAACTGGCGTGCGAGCGGTTGGGGCAAGACGTGGAGAGCTTCAAAAAAAAGTCCGATGGGAAGTGGTCCACCGCTGCTGCGAAAAGCCAGGCTGCGAAAAGCAGGGGGTGAGCGTGAGTGCCGTGTGTTGGATCGTGGGAATGTCCCGGCAGAACTATTACAAACTGCGCCTCGTACCACCGCGTCACTTCTCGACTCTACCTTGTTTCGTTCGGTTTCATTTGCCACTCCGCCGGGTTCGCAATCTGTAGATCGACTTCTGCATTTTGCGGTGGCGGCGGTTACCGCGCTCTGCGGCGTTCGACGTCGAGGGCAGCAGTTTGTCGTCCAGGAACGTGGATGCCTTCTGCAAGTTCGGAGAATAAAGTTTCGAAAGCGTCTTGCCCACCGCCTTGGACCGTTTGACCCGCCGGCACAGGCGGGCGAGCTTTTCCAGGGCGGTGTCGGTTCGGCAACGGCGGTCGAACAGGCCGTAGACCTCGTCCATGATTTCCCGCAGCACGCGGAGTTCGGGCAGACCGCGCGTGATGCGTTTCAGCGGGCGATGACTCGCCCAGGAGCAAGAAAACGTGCACGTTCTATCGATACTTCTGCGAAAGGTGGCCGGCACGAAAATGCGGTCGATGGAACAAAATGGAACAGTTTCAAGGGTGTTGCAAAATCCACGCTTTCGCGATTTTCAGGGAACGAGGTGAAATTTGTCCCAGTTGACTGTCTGGAATTTCGATCGGACGCAGTCATTTTTATTTTGTTCGATTTGTCATCGGAAAATGTGAAAAGGGGCCACCAGTCGATTTTGGGGATACCCCCTTCATTCGTGGCTGGCACCTTTTCCCGTACTGATTCGACTTCCTCGAATGCGCCATTGAATCAGGTTTTGATAACGGGGATGGATGTTCCGGACTGAAAATGTCCCGCTTGCTCAAGCCGGTCCGACAAGAGATGGAAATAAATCAATCCCTTGTACGGTCGCCAACGGGCCAGAGCGCGGCCAACCCCGGCGTAGTCGAGCGGTTTGGTCCGCCCCAGCCATCGCCGCAAATTGTTGCGCGCTCCCACGTCATCGCCGGGGAATACGTCCATTCGCCCGAAACGGCGTAGCAGGACGTATTCCGCCGTCCATCGTCCGACACCGCGCAGCTCACGAAGGCGCGCGAGTGCTTTCACTTCGGGGACACCCGTCAACCCTTCCAGTTCCGCCTGGCCTGCGTCTCCGAGCTGAGCGAGTTCCATAATCGCCTGGCCCTTTTGTCGGCTGAAGCCTAACCGTTTCAATGTTGGCGGAGTCAGATTCGCTAATTCTTCGGGTCGCGGAAATGCGTGCCCACCGCCTGCTGTTGCGGTGAGGCCATAGGTCTCGGTCAGGCGATTCAGCAGATGAATTCCGAGAGTCAGGGTGAGTTGCTGGCAGGCAATCGCGTTCACGATGCCTTCGAATACCGATGGGAAACGGGGCGGTTTCAATCCGCGAAATCGTTGCGCCAATGGCCCGAGGATGGCATCGTGGGCGGCGAGCCGGTAAAACGCCGCCAGTTCGATGCGATAGCCGAGCAACTGTTGCAAGGCCGTTGTTATGGCCTGCTTCCTGTTGGAGCGAAGAGCGCGGCCCTGGACGTCGACGCGAATTCGCGGCAGGTCGGGCGATCCAACCTGCGTGACCGCGACTTCGACCGGGTCTTCCATCAGCACCAGCGTCCGGCGGTAGGTTTCGCCGTCCCATCGATCGATGAGGTTGTGTGGCCGACGACGCAACGTCCAAACCGTGAGATCCAGCCGAAAAGGTGCCAGCGGCTCCAGAAAAAACGTACTCATGCATTGGCCTCGGCGGGAGCCAGGAGACGGTGTTCCCGGATCAGTCTTTGGTCTTACGAATCCCTTTAAGAGCGGAGCCTTTGTGCATGGCCATGTGGTCGGTCTTATCGCTCTTGATGAGGTATTGCGGCTCTTCTTTCGAGGCATGCACCGTGTATCCCTTAAACGTGATCGCGGAGGAGATTTTTTTCTGAATGGTTCCCCGCACTCGGCCGGCCTCCGAATTCCATCCCACATGATCTCCAACTTTGAAGTTCTGTTTCATTCGCGGGTTTTCCCTATGAGTTTGTGACTGTTGCTGAGCGTGAATCTTTGCGGGATCGCCGGGTTCGGAATCAGGTGCCAGCGGATAGGTGACGCGCTTTCTCTTCACGACGGCCCACGGTCTGATCACATGCTTTTGGCAATGGGTTAAGCTCATGATGTGCGCCACGTCGAAGCCCCACGTCACCAGCGCATCGGCAATCAGTGAGCGATGACAGCGCCAGGGCAATGCCTCTGCACACATCAAGGCGACTCGCTGTTTGCGGGCCAACTCCATCAGCATCCGCAAGTTCCTTCTGAACTCGAGAGTCTGCATGTAATCGGCATAACCACGGAACGACAAGTTATGCCAGGCCTTGTTCGGTGAATCGGAGCGCGAGCGCCGCAAGCCCCCCAGCCCCGCCAAGTGGCGATAGCCGATGCCGGCGGATCGCAATTCGGCCGGCAGGGTGTCGGTGTTGAATTGGGGGTTGTGCCGGGAGCGCGGTATCGTTCGCACGTCCAGGAGTTGCGTCACTCCGTGAACCTGCAACAGGTGGAGGAAGTCGGCAAGCGGGCGCGTCGAATGTCCAATCGTCAGGACGACAGGAGAAGTTTTCGCGGTGGACCCCTTCATGATCGATATCCACCGTTCATTTCTCCGCCAGGCGAATCGTTAGCAGCATCGCGCTTTCCACTTCGGCCGCTACGGCGTGCTTGATGCCCGGAGCCAGCAGAAGCATCTGGCCAGCTTGAAGTTCGTGGACGTGATCTTCAGTAGTGATTTTGAGCCTTCCGATCAGCACATGGATGTTCACCGTGCCGGAGGCGTGGTGTTCCGGAAGGCCCGTGAAACGTCCGAAGAGAAATAAGGCGATGGTGAGGCCACCCTCCTTGTAGAGTGTTTCCTGACGATGTCCGGCTTCTCCCGCCTGCGGCTCGGATCGAAGACGCGCCACCAACGCGTTGAGGTCGATCTTGAGTTGGGGCGGTGCGAAGCGAGCGTCGGGATGAGGCCGCAGCCGTTCGTTGCTCAGTGTGTCATCGGTCATGGCGGTCCTGATGATTCATGCTTACTTATACGCCTGCCGATTCCCACGCCGCAACGTGCAATGTCCGGAAGGTCTGGGACTACGGCGTGACTTAGAATAGTCGGGCAAGAAGCAGCCACGGAGGCACAGAGACACAGAGAAAATTAGGTTCGTCCGACTTTTGCGTAGGTATCGAGAGATTTGCGGATTCACGATTGGATGTTCAGCGCATGGCTCTGGCGTCCGCAGGCGGGAGTAATTTAAGAAAAGGTGCCAAATTTAATAAAATGTGCCAGCCACGAATGGCACTTCCCGAAGACATAAGCTTCTTACGATAAATAACTTACGCACATCCGGTTGAGCGAAGTGTTGTAGCCTCATCCGTGCGGGCGATTCAGGAGTGAGGGCCGCCTCCAGCGACCGGGCCGCGTTCCCGTTTAGTATCCTTTGACTGCGCAGAGAGTTGCGCCTTCGGGAAGTGCCATTCGTGGCTGGAACCCTTTATTGCATAGACATGCTTGATCGATCGAAATCCCGTGACGTAAAGGACTTGAATTGGCATGACTCTAAGTTTATCCGAATCGCGATTAAGATAAACGTGATTGGTTACACGTTACTCGGTCTCCCGAAATTGGGACGGTTGACAGTCTTTAATAATTGTAGATTGGCCGGTGCGAAGGTGTATTGATTCCTACGAATTTGTATGAGTGCAAATTACGGCTAAGCCTCATTCCGCCTGAATTGCATTCCCCACCCGCGCGCATATCATTAGATCCCGCTAAATTACTTACTATTAGAGGTCAAATATGGAACGCCGCAAGTTTGGAAATTCGGATGTGGAAGTCTCGGCCATCTCGCTCGGTTGTTGGCCATTTGGGGTGGATTGGTGGGGACATTACACCGAGGAAGATGCGATTCGCATGTGTCAGTTTAGCCATGATCTGGGCATCACCTACTTCGATAATGGTGATGCGTATGGCAACGGTCGCGCGGAAACTTCATTTGGGAAATTTTTGAAGACGGTCCGTCGCGACCAGGTCGAAGTCGGTGGGAAATTTGGGTACGACATTTACAACGACCCCGGCGTTCCCGGATCGCACTCTGAACGGAAGCAGGATTTTTCGCCGAAATTTATGCGACATGCGTTGGAGCAATCGCTCGCGCGGCTGGGCACGGACCATCTTGATATTTACATGGCTCACAACATCAAGCTGCCGCAGTTTCGCGAGGATATGTTTGAAGAGCTGAATAAGCTCAAGGAAGAGGGGAAGATTAAGGTATGGGGTGTCAGCCTTGGGCCGGCCATTGGTTGGCGCGATGAAGGATTTAAGGCGATGATCGATCACGGTGCGCAGGCCGTGCAGACGGTCTTCAATATGTTCGAGCAGCACCCGGGCAATGAGTTCTGCGAAGTGGCCCGTTCGCAAAAGGCGGGGATTCTGGCCCGCGTTCACGACAACAGCAGCATTCTCAAAGATGTCGTGAAGATCGATACGAACATCGGTCCGAATGACCACCGAAAATTCCGCGATCAATCGTGGAAAGTGTACGGCTTGCAGAAGCTGGAACTGATCCGTCATTACGCGACCGATCACGGGATGACGGTGCATCAACTGGCCTGTAAATGGCTGTTGCAGCAGGCCGGGCTGACGGCGATCACCGGCACGTTCCTGAACGAGAATGAAATCAAGGAAGCTGCTGAATCGTGTGATAAGCCGAACCTTTCATTCGCGGAGTTGAAGCAGATCGCACAGGATTATGACCGGGATTGGGATCTGGGGCCGGACGCGCACCCGTGCGATATTTTGAGCAGCGTGGTGCCGGGCGGGAAGATCCGCAGTGGATATGTGCCGTCGCCGGTGTTGATGGCGTGATTGTGAACCATTTTAGCCGGTCTCGCTTGCGAGCCGTGTCTGACGGGATGCGTTCTCGGACACGCTCGCAAGCGAGACCGGCTAAATAATTTTTATGGATGTCATGTCCGAAATTGCCGGCCGAATCTCGCCCACCCCACCCGCATTGCGCTACGTGGTGCTTTACCATCAAGGGATAGACGATCCGCATTATGATTTGATGTTTGAGACGATGCAGGGATCACCGCTGGTGACGTGGCGATCGAGTGATTGGCCGATTCGAGACGAGACGCCGCTGGTACGCCTTGCGGACCATCGGCGTGAATATCTGGATTACGAAGGCACGATCAATGGCGACCGCGGCCATGTCAGCCGCGTGGTCACTGGGTTTTATCGACTCGACCGAATGGATGAAGGGTTTTGGCGATTGACATTTCGAGATTTGATCGCAACGTCACAACTTGAATTTCATCGAGAGGCAGAGGATCGCTGGATCGCGAGGCCGCGCCGGATTTAGGGATTGATCGACGTGGCTGCTGAAGCAGCCACGTTACGCCGTCGATCTTTATGTTCTAGTCCGCGTATTTCGATCTCCGTTCCATCACATGATTTCGAGGATCTTGAATTCGAGTGTGCCGCGCGGGGCTTTCACTTTGACCGTATCGCCGACTTTGGCCTTCATCAGCGCCTCGCCCATGGGGCTGTTGGCGGTGACGGGCATCACATCGCTGTCGGCAGATGGGGCAACGGCTTCGCCCACGATGCGAATGAGTTGCTCGCTGTCATCGTCCAAGTCTAGAAGCTTTACCGTGTGTCCGAGAAACACCATGTTTTCAGGGACGTGTTCATTGGAGACCACCGAAAGGTTTCGCAGCTTATTTTCCAGGTCATTGAGTTCCTTCTGGATGCTGCGATTTTCTTCCTTGGCGAAGTGGTACTCGGCGTTCTCCGAAAGGTCACCCAGGGCTGCTGCCTTGCGGATGCGATCTTGAGCGTCAAGTTGCAACTTGTACATCTCTTCTCGCTTGCGCTCCATCGCCGCTTTTTCCTCGGCACTCACAATCTGCATGACACGACTCCTATTCCATGGCTCGTTCTAAAATATAGCAGTCACAAAAACACGGCCCACCGCACTATGAGCGGTGGGCGGAATCGAACAGGCCATATCATACCACAATTCGACCCTACCATGCCAAGGGGGAAAGGCGAATCGGACATTTTGATTCTTTGCCCCTATCGCTTTTTTCCTTCCCGACACATTCTTGTTATGATCGTTTAGGGCGGGAAGAAGTTGCGAAGCGGGCAGATTCTAAGGAGTAGATTGATACGCATTTGTCCCAGACACGAATCGTTATCGTGTTTAAACGACGGCCCTCCCCTGAGATTTTTCTATCTCGTTGGATTGATCTTTGGTTTAGCGGCTGGCTGCGCCACTTCACACGCCCCACCGACGTTGACCGCGCCGCAAGTGTCGGTCAGCGTGGATCATTATCTCGGCAGTCCGCTCAGCGGTCCGCTCGATAAACCGTTAGTGACGTCCTCTTCACAAGATGCGTATGCGGTGACTGCGACGGTTGTCGCCGTCGATCGGATGCCCGTCGGGGACAGCCGCTGGTCACTCGCGTCGCAGGCGAGAATCATCGCGGTTACGCGCAGTGGAATCCCGGTTCAATCATCGGCCAGGCTAGCCGCCGGTGTACGGGGTGCCGACGGGGAAGTCGCTGCGGCATTGCAGGCGGATCTGCAGGACAGCGCGCATGTTCACTCATTTGGGCGCGCGGTATCCATGACCACGCTCCGGGGCGCGCTTCCACCGGGAGTCACTTCTCGCTTTTCGATTGCCGAGCAAACCAGCACGCCACAATTTTTTGGAGGCCAACCGATTCGTCGCCGGGTGGCGGTTTCCGTCTATCGCCCGTCGGCTAACCAACCGTTACAAATCGCGCTGGTTCTGGAGGATTTACTTGCGCCGCTCACGCCGCTCGACAACACGAAAGGCAAGACCGACGATCCTGAACGTAAAGAAGTTCCGACCACGCGTCCCAAACCGGTACCTTCACCGGTTCGGGAAATGGCATTGCTCGATCGGCCGGCATTTACCGGGCATGATTCATTCGTGCTTCTGGTTCCGTTTCGATTCGGCAATTCCGAGAGCCGCGCGATTTCGATTTACATTGAAATTGACAAACGAACTTCCGACGACGCGCATCAACGTGCGTTTGCCGCGTCGATGAACGAGATTACCGCTGCCCGAAAACTCGCCGCCACGCGACCTTATCTTCGACCGCTCGATAACCCTGAGTGGCCGGGGCTCCTCACTGCACTTGATGCGATGGCCAAACCGCACACGCCTCGCGCGCCCATGGTTTTTCTCGCCAGCCAAACCGGTGTGGCCATTTTTGAGGATATCACGTTGGCCGCCGACGATGCCGTACGGCGTAAATTGGCCGACAGAGTTTTTAAAGCACTGGGCACGCCGGTCACCCTCCGCAGCACGGATTCATTGGGCTGGATTCTGGAGCATGCCAGCTTTGAAATGCTCAGTGAATTGTCGACGATCGAACCCTTTCCCGGGGAAATCAAGTCGATTCTCACGCTTCACGCCGGGGAGGCTGGGCGTCATGCCGGTTCGCTGGATGATGCACTGCGCACTTCCGTGAATCGCCAGCAATTTGACCTTCGACTGATCGCCGAGAATTATATTTATCTCGAAGACAGCTCGCCTGCTTCACGCGTCAGGGCGTTTGACTGGCTCTATGCCCGTGGCCGCGCACCGGTTGGGTTTGATCCGCTTGGCCCCGCGAAGGAACGTCGGGCCGCGCTTGAACGAGCCATGAATCCGGCACCCGCCACTTTGCCTGCGACTGCACCGACTGCAACTGCTCCAGGAGACATCCGATGAGCGATTCCACCTCTGATAAGCCCCCCGTTGATCCCGAAGCTAAACCGAGCGAGCCTGCTGCGCCTGCATTAACGCCTGCATCGGTGCCATCTTCACCCAAGCCTTCGCGCATTAAGAAATGGGGCCGACGATTTCGGCTTACATTTTTCACGCTGCTGCTCCTCTTTGCGATCTTCCGCGTCGCGCTTCAGTTCATGCTGCCGACGGTGATTCGCCGCACGGCCGCCGCCTACGGGCTGTCTGCAAATTACGAGCGCCATGAAATGGATTTGTTCGGAGGTGACGTCGGACTGTGGCATCTGGTCCTCGCGCCATCGGGTGGCGGTGAGGCACTGCTCAGCGCCGACTATTGCCGTGGATATATATCGACGTGGGAATTATTACGCGGGAATCTAGTGGTTCGCCGATTGGAAGCCGAAGGAATCAACTTGCTTGTGGAACGGGATGCGAAAGGTGAAATCGCCCTGCTCAAAAAAATCACCGGCACGCTCACGGCTTCCAAACCGACCGCCGCGCCCGCGGCTGCGTCAACTGTTGTAACGGCGCGCGACATCGACCTTACCTCGCCGTTTCAGTTGGATGCGTTTCGCCTGGATCGGGTGCATGCCCACGTGCGCGATCTGAGCGTTTCGCCGCCCGTTGATGCGACGCTCGAGTTGAATCTTCGGTTGACGGATCTTCGATCCCCCACCCGACCTTCCGGATTTGATTTAGAGATGTCGGCTCAACCGGTGCTTGAATCACTGCGCGCCAAAGGCGTCGGTCGTTCCTCGGGAAAGTTGCTTGATGCGCAGATGGAAGTGGTCGTGAGCGGGTTGCACCCCATGCCGGCTGCGGGATACCTGAGGTTGCTTGGGCTTAAACCAGTCGCCCGCGATCTTTCGATGAGGATGAGTGGGGATTTGAAAACAGCAGCCACCACACGCCCGAGCGCGCTTTCGGCCGTGGTGAAAATGGGCGGCATCTCGGTGATTGCCGACGGACACGAAGTGGCAAAACTCGACACGATTCGCATTGATGCCGACGCGATCGGTGCGGCCTTTGCGGATATCGCAAAGGTCATCGTTCAGGGCGGTCATTGTTCGGTCGAACGCAGCGCAACCGGTTCGCTGCAACTGGTTGGACTTGAGCTTCTGCCGGCTTCAGTGGCGGTGGCTGCTGCAACCGCGCCGGTCTCACCGACCTCTGTAAAAAGCGGGGCACTGTCGGCCGACGTCGCGGTTGCGTCCTCTACTCAACCGGTAGCGCCTGGCTACCTATGGACCATCGCGGAAATTCAGTTGCTTCATCTCAGTGCAGGTGCGGTTGACCGCTTTGTAAGTCCTACCGCGAATGTCGAAGTAGCGCTGGAGGAATTAAATCTCAAACACCTCAGCAATGATTTCGCGCAGAGCCAAAAACCAGTTGATATTTCAGCCAGTTTCCTCGCTCCGGGAATCGCCCGATCGATCCACGTTGCGGGTAGCGCGTCTCGTTCGGCAAGCCCGCAGATCGCCAATCTCAACCTGCAAATTGATGGATTCAAACCGGATGCATTGCGCCCTTATCTTGATGCAGCCGGGCTTGAATGCCTTGTGAAAGATGGCTCCATTCGATGCGCCGTTCAAGCTTCTGCCGCGGGAAATCTGCTGAACGCGATTGCCAAAGATATTCAGTTTACGGATGGCCGCGAGCTGCTTTCATTTAGTGAATTGCGCGTTGCCGGCCTTCACCTGGACAACGACGGGGCTGGAATTAAAGTCGCGTCAATCGATATCTCCGGCCCGTCATTCAACGCGCGGCGTGATGGTTCCGGCATGTTCGAGGCTATGGGTTTCCGCACGAAGCCGGTTCGCGTGACGCGAGCCGCTCCTCTGGCGTCGTTCGCAACCGCATCGGCCGATGTCGGTTCTCCTGGTATTCCCGCCCCTCAGGAGGCGGCTGCGTTTGACTTGCCGAAACTGGAGATTGGGCGCTTCACGTGGAAAGGCATTCGCGTTGCCTATGAAGATCAGAATGTGAAACCGTCGACTTCGATTGCTCTGAAGGATGCGGGCGTCGAGATCCATGATTTGAAGCTGGGAAGCGGCGCGACGACGAAGCCCGCAATAATGAAAGCATGGTTTTCGGCTCCGGGCATGGCCGACCATCTTCTGCTGGCCGGCACGATCGCTTCGCAGACGGAGGGTTCGACGCTGGAACTCGACGTCACCGGCGACGGGCTCACTGGCGCGCCAATCGGGACTTATCTCAAATCCAGCGGCATCGAACCGACTTTAAAAAACGGGTCGCTCAGGCTGCATCTCAATGCCAGTGCCTTCAACAAGCCGGATGGTACGGCTCCCCCTTTTCTTGCGATGTCATTGACCGACATGCAGCTTAAAGATGCGAGCGGAGAATTGGTGGGATTGGATCGGCTGACGGTCAACGGTGTCGATCTTGGCAAGAGTGCAACGGAAGCCAATTCGATCACCCTCGATAAGCCGCGCGTGCATGTTACACGGGAGAAGGACGGTACGTTTTCAGTTGCCGGATTGCGCACGCTTCCTGCACCGGTTGTTCCGCCGGGGATCGTATCGACGACAGTTGCCGCTTCACCTGCTGCGATTAATTTGAGTCTTGCGACAAAGCCAGCGAGCGGTCCGACTTCGGTGCAGGCAACGGCGGTGGCAGTTCTCAAGGTGTTGAAGGTCACGGATGCAGAATTAAAATGGACCGACAACATTCCAACCACGCCTGTGGAATTGGCTGCATCGGTAAATATAGATGTGAATGATTTCGTATACGGTCGGCCTGCGGCACCGGCGACAATTAACCTCGTCGCCAAGGCGAAAGGTTGCCTGGAACGCTTGACGATTTCCGGCCGATTGTCCCCTTCGAAGAGTTCTCCGGAGGCTCAACTGGAAGTTGCCGCGAACGGCGTTCAGGCCGGTGCGCTGGCGGCGTATATCCCGCCGACTTTAAAATCGACCTTGAAGGATGGTCGGTTTAAAGCGACGTTGGATGCCGGGGTTTCCCCCAACGCCAAAGGCGGGCAACAGGGCCGATTGATCGTCACCAATCTGGACTATCGGGACGGCCAGAGTGGGCCAGCCTTACTGCATATCGACGCGGCCAATATTCGCGTAAATCGATATGATCCGGTGGGCAAAATCATTTCACTGGATGAAATCAGTTTGAGTGGTTTTGAAACGGACATTCGAAAGAGCCCGCAGGGGATGAGCCTGCTGGGACTGCAAACCGGCGTCGCGACAAATCCCGCGCCGATCGCCGCCCCACCGCACGCGGAGCTGCCGGTGCCCGTCGCGCGCGAACCGGCACTGGTGGACATGACGATCAAGCCGGTGGCGGCTCCGGCCACATCGCAAGACATTGCCCGCATGGTCGCATCCAGCCGGCTGGATCTGCCGCTGATTACCCTGGAGAAACTGAACCTCGGCGTTCGACGTCTTATGCTGACAGATACGTCGCGGCCAGCCGCGGCGCCGATGGTTCTGAGTAATCTGGAACTCAAAAACCGCAGTCGAATTGAGGTGCTCGGAAGCGATGCGGAAAATCGACCTCCGGTGGAAATAGAATTGAAATGCCAGCCGCAACCATTGGCTGAACAATTTACGCTTAGTGCCACGGCCTCTCCGTTTGCGTTGATCCCCAATGTCAAGATTTCGCTCGCGGCAACGGGCGTGAAGGGTGAACCATTACTTACCGCATTCCCCGAATTTAAGGCTCAAATCGATGGATCGACTTTGACCGATGGTCGGCTCAAGGCTGAGGTTCGAGCGGAGGTGAAAATGGACCGCCGCGATTTACTACGACTGGATTTCAGTCGGCCGTTCGATACCGAGTTTTCAGTGAGAAAGCTCGAATTTCGCAATGGCGACGGGCCGTTGCTGGCGGGGCTGGAAGAGATTCGGTCCGAAGTGATTCATGTGGAGCCGAAGACCGGAGGCATGCATGCCAAGATGTTGGAGGTGACGAATCTGTTGGCGACTGTGACGCGTGAGAAGGATGGGATTCATGCGATGGGGATTGTGCTGAGGGTGCCAACGACTCAGGTTGCGGACAGTGATGTGGCGGCTAAGCCGCAAGTCGCAAGCACGGGGCCAAGCACGGGGCCGACTACTATGCCGGGTTCGGGAACTGTCGTTGCCAAGGGGCCGGCCATGCGACCAGCGGGTGAGATCAAGCTGGATGCGCTGATCGTCAGTGGATTGAATTTCCGGATCGAAGATCGGACGGTTGATCCGCCGCTGGTGATGCCGATTACAGCGATGGATCTGGAGGCACGGGATCTATCGAATTATCTTTTGTACGACGCGGATAAGTCGACGCGATTTAGCCTGTTGATAAACGCCGGGAAGATCACGCTGCCGAAGCCGGTGAAGAAACTTGGCATTGCCGGCGCGCTGGGGGATCTTGCGGGAGGAGATAAGGCAAAACCGGAAGCTGCGGAAACGGAAGATCGCGAGTTGTTTTCACAGGTGACGGCGAGCGGAAAATTATCTCTGTATCCCACGCCGAAGGGATGGATCAAGACTTCGCTGAGCGGGCTTGAACTTGCAGCGTTAGCGGGCGAAGCAAAGCAGGCGGGGTTTGGTCTTTCAGCGGGAATATTTGACGCTGATGTTGATGCCCGGTTCCTGACCGATGGCGCACTGGATGTACGACCGACGTTTGTCTTCACCGACCTTGGGATCGCAGATCCGCCGAAGGGACCGGTCGAAAGACATTTGCATTTGCCGGCACCCTTGGATGCAGTCATAGCGATTTTGCAGGATGCTTCCGGACAGATCTCGGTACCACTTCGCTTTACGATGAAACCGGGTCAAACCAGTTCGGAGGGTATCGCAGGATCGGCGGTCGGCGCATTTGTGGAGATCGTGGCCAAAGCGCTGCTTAGCTCGCCGTTGAAGGCGGTGGGAGGTGTGGCTTCGCTGATCGGAATTGATTTGGGTGGCCAGAAACGCCTGCCTCCACCACCGCTTTCGATCAGCTTTGAACCTGCGGCGACGACTTTTCGGTATTCGAATGGCGGGCTGCCACCGGGACTTCTTCAGCGGTTGAGAGAAGATAAGACCGTCCAGATCACCCTACGGCATGATCTGGGCGCGGGTGACTTGACGCGCGCTGAGGAGCGCGCCAACCCGAACGGTGACGATGCGCAGGCACTTGCCTATCAACTTCGCCAGACAAAAATGGAATTACTGAAGGAGCGCGCCCAAGTCGCCGGTCAAGCGCGAGGAGAAATTGTTTCAGGGAGTGATGCCGCAGCAACTCTCGATCGCCTTCGCGGAATTGAACGTGAACTCTCGACCACGGAAGATGGATTGGATGATCTCAACAACCTCGCTCGCCCCGGTGCCGGACGCCAGGCGAAGCGGCGAACGCGTGCGGCTTGCATCGCGATCGGCGAGCAACGCCTGATCGAGATCTATGAGCAGTTACTGAATTCTGGCATTTCAAATATCACCGAGCGAATTAACGTAACCCACGCGAAATTTAACCCGGATGATTCGCTGGACGGCGGAGCGGTCACGATCACGATGAGCTTGAAAGGCAAGTAAACTGCTTTTAGCGGTAGTGCCGAAGGCACACGTTTTCATCGGAAAGATATAAACGTGTGCCTTCGGCACTACGGCTAGAAAAAGGTTTGATCATTCGGTTTTGGCGGGAACCGCCGAATCGGAAATCTTCGGGTCCAGGACACCGATGTGATCTTCGATTTTTTCGATGTGTTCCTTCTTGGCGGTTCGAACTTTCCAGAAGACAAAGGCTACCAGTAAGACCGCGATGACTCCGAATACCCAGTAGCCCCCTTGATGGACTTTGTGTGCGACGAACTCAAGGTTCTCGCCGAACTTCATTCCTAGATAGATGAACAATCCACCGCTCACGATGGCTGCCAATCCATCGGCGACGAGGAATTTCAGAAAGCTGTAGCGGATCGTTCCTGCCGCAATGACCATTGCGCCGCGAATTCCGGCGAAGAGCCTGCCGACCGCGACGACCCAGACTCCGTACTGCTCGAAAAGTCTCTGGGCGCGCATGATGCGCACTTTCGTGACATGCTTGCCGATCACCGGGATTTTGGTGATGTTCAGCCCGAAGCGATGGCCCAGGTAGTAGAGCACGCAATCCCCGCCGATGATTCCACACCAGGCGAAAATCGCGGCGTGCAGAAGCGATATGTGCTTGGATCCCACGAGCGCCCCCGCCACGAGCAGCGGAATATCCTCCGGGATGGGCACGCCAAGCCCGCAGGAGAATAACAAACCGAACAAGACAAAATAGCCCTTGGAACCAATATCCATGTGGCGCAGAACCCATTCGATATTCTCTTTAATCGATTCGGCGCTGGCCAAAATAAGCGGTTGAACACTATTCAGAAAATATCCCACGGATGTCCCTTCCATTCACCTGATACGTATCGATCCGATCGTTCCGCGACTTCGGACATTATGCGAGGAATGGGTCCAAACGAAAAGCGATTGACGCGAAAACTTATGATGGCGTACTTTTAATGCTTAACGCCGGGGTTGGGCACGCGCGGAATTTCCTGAATTTCTTTAGGGGGTTTCAGATCCGGCCGCGACGATGCGGGCGTGGCGGATTCGCCCGGACCGATGCCGATTACCGGGGGAAGCAATGGCGTCCCTTCGGCCCCGATCAACCGCTGAACGGCGGTGAATTTCGGGGTGGGCAGTTGCTGCTGAGCCTGCTTTGCGGTGGCTCGCAGGGTATCGAGCCGGGTCGACGTTTCCAGACGATCGGCCGCCAATTGTTTGTTGGCCCGCTCGAGTTCGTAATATCGAGGCGGCAAACTAAGGCGAACCGTGCGGCCCTGAGCATCCACCGCGTAACTGGTGTCCTCGATCGTTTTCATCCGCTTCGTGTTGTAATCAATATCACTATCGATCTGGCTGAGTTTCTTGCTCGCCGCATCGAATTCGATGGACATTGAATCGAGTTGCTTTTTGATCTCTTTCTCAATTTCAATCAATCGATCAATTTCCTGTTTGGGAACCCAGGTTGATCCCCATCGGTAGAGTCCGCTCTTGGCCATCCTCTCTTGGAGCACGGTGTCCTGCTCGGTGAACAATCGGAATACGGTCTGGGCGGCGGCGGAAGTGCGCTGATTCTGGGGCAGCGCATTCAGCGCCTCGGCCACGTTATTGAGTATTTCCCGGTGATAGGGAGAGGAAATCATCGCCTTGGTGTAGAAACCCATCGCGGGCAGTTGCTGATTCTGCCTCCAGAGTACGACGGCGAGATTGTTGCAGCTCGGCGCGTGATCCGTGAGCGTTGCGACGACGGTTTCAAACCACTTGCGGGCTGCGGGGATTTGCTCCTGTTTGAAGAGGAGTGAGCCTTTGAGATAAGCAGCACTCAGGTTCCCCGGATCTTCGTCGAGTGCCTGTTGTAATAGCGGTTCGGCATCTTTGAGCCGTCCCTGCCGCATGAGATCGCGAACTTCGGCGGCGACGACTTTCCCGTGCTCCTTCAGTTGTTCACGCTCCTGGACGGTGACCCAGCGCGGGCCGACTTTTACCATTCCGGTGGCCTGCCGTTCATGCCAAGTCGCCAGATCATGTTCGGCTTCTTTGGCGACGGGCGAATTTTTATTCTGTTCGATAAATCGTGAGTACCGATCAATAATTGATTTAAGGTCAGCCACGTTTTCGACGGAACGCCGGAGCGAGAGCAACCGATTTTCGGTTTCGACAACCCCGGTCGTCTTCGCTCCAATTTCGATCCGTTTGACGTCTTCCAAAGCGATGTGGGTCAGGATTCCCTTGGCATCGGTGACGTCGTACCCGTCTTCGGTCCGCTTGACGACGCCTTCGATTGTTGTCCCATTGTTCAAATGCACAATTTGGGCATTCAAATCAGGTGTGGCGACGAGGATCGCAGCCGTCAGCATGTACATAGCGACGGGGAAGCGGACAAGGTATTGCCGGCGTTTGATCATTGACACAGTTCCCGTGAAATCGATTTTTACGGCATCCCAACGGGGGGCGTTCGTTCAATGATAAGTGTAACCCTCTGCGATGGGCGAGTACATCCACGGAACATATTTTGTTCGAGGGCCTCCCGAAACTTGTAAGCGTTTACAAGATTAGCGGTTGCGAGGGGTGAAAACTGTCCCCATAATATCCACATGTTATCCAGTTCGGTCGACGAACTCAGCCCGATGCGCGTTTCACGAGTGCTTCTCTGTGATGACTCGCCTGTTGAACGAATGGCTGTGGCGCACTTGTTGCGCCAGCAGGGTTACGAAGTCGACGAGGCGGGCGACGGGGAATCGGCGTTACATTATCTAAAACATCGCTCAATTGATCTGCTTCTACTGGACTTGAATCTGCCCGAAATCAACGGATTCGAAATATTATCATATTTGCAGGTTCATCGTCCGGGCCTGCCGGTGATCATTTTGTCTGGCATGCCAGTCGATGAAATTCAAGGCGAGATTCACCGGCTGCCCAACCATGAAATTCCCACGTTACTCTTGAAGCCGGTGAATCCCGAACAGTTGTTACAGATTGTGGAGCTCGAGCTTAGTGGCGAAATGCCATAGAGAGCCTACCGGGGTCGAAGCAACAATTCTTCGACGATCGCTCTTGAAGGCAAATTGATGGCGAGCATCGCGCAGTCGGCGACATCGTCGGCTGTCAGCATCTTGGCACGGGCTTCAGCGGTTGGTGGCGCGGGACGGCGATCCAGCAGATCAGTATCAATATCACCTGGCAGAATGGCGCAGGCACGAATCCCGCGGCCGCGCTCTTCGGCATTGATGGCCTGCGTCAAACCGCGCACGCCGAATTTGGACATGACATATCCTGGGCCCGCCTTTGGGCTCGCGCCAAGCGCGGAGTCAGAGACGATATTGATGATCGTGCCATTGGCATTTTTGCGCATCATCGGGAGAAAAGCCTGCACGCAATAAAACGGGCCGTTCATGTTGGCCCCGACCATCAATTCATAATCTGCGTCGCTTAGCACTTCGAGCGCGCGCTGCGGGACGTTCGTGCCGGCGGAGTTAACGAGCAGTTCAACCGCGCCAAATTTCGCGAGCACTTCGGCAGCCATCTTGCGAACGGCAGCGGCGTTGGAGACATCGACCGGGAGCGCGGCCATCTGGCTGGCGGCGGTGCCGGCTTTAGAGATTGTTTCGTTGAGCGTTTTGATCTGTCGTCCGATCAGAACGACCTGCCATCCGGCGGTGGCAAGTCTAGTGGCGATCGATCGACCCACGCCGCTGCCGGCACCGGTGACTACTGCTGTTTTGGGCATTTCTGTTTCCTTCGGGTTTCCTGGTTTATTTGAGTGTTTGAGCGATTCTTAAAAAGGGAAAAAAGACCCCTCACCCTCCCCCCATGAGTACATGGGGGGAGGGGATGGGTCAGAATGTTTGGGGGATGTCGACCCATTTTTTCTCGCGATCGGAATCGAGTACGGCCTGCATGACCGCCTGCACGCGCACGCCATCGAGGAACGAAGGACGGCAGGGTCGCTTGTCGAGAATGGCATTGATGAATTCGACATCCTGATCGTATCGGAACGTCGCGACTGGGTCGCCGGATGTGGGATCGCGCTTTGAACCTGGCCAGACGAGGAACTCGCGCGGCACGTTCACGGTTTCAAGTCCGCTGCCGCTGGCGCGACCGAGTTGGATTTCGTGGGGTTTGTTGAGGTAATAGATCGCGGAGCCTTCCGTGCCATTCACTTCGCAGTAATCCCGGCTGCGTCCACCTTCACCGCGCCCGGTGGCGAGCTTGGTGCTTTCGAGGACGCCGGTGGCGCCGCCTTCAAAGTCAGCGAGCATGCCGACCCAATCATCGAGGTCGGAAGGTTGCCCGCCGCGCACATCGATGAATCGGCGAAGCTGGCCCACCACGCGCGTCATGGGGCCAATGAGGAAATGGCCATAATCAATCCGGTGCGAGAGCATGTCACCCAGTTCACCGGTGGCGGCCAACTTTTTCACTTGTCGCCAGGCGAGATTGCGATCGGACCAATCCTGGAAACGCTGTGCCCGGAAATGGTATGGCTTGCCGAGCTTTCCGGATTGCGCGAGATAGGACATGTAGTGCATCGCCGGGACAAAACGGTAGGTGAACGCGGTCATATGCCGCACACCAGCGGCTTCGGCGGCGTGCAACATTTTCACCGATTCTGCCAAATCCATCGCGAGAGGTTTTTCGCAGAGGATGTGCTTGCCGGCGGCGGCGGCGGCGAGCACGATTGGCGCGTGAACGAAGTTGGGCGTTGCGACAATCACCGCGTGAACATCATCGCGCTTCAGCACCTCTTCGTAATTCGTGAAAGTGTTTTTGATGCCAGTGGCCAGACTGGCTTTTTCCAGTGTGGCAGGATTGGTGTCGCAGAGCGCGACAAGTTTGGCCTCCGGGCAGAGTGCGAGTCCGGGGATGTGATTGGCCAGCGCGATGCCGCCACTGCCGATGAGTGCTACGCCGATTGGGGACATGAGGGGTTCCTACGGTTAATTGCGCAAAGGTCTCAAAGAGACAAAGAGCGCAAAGAGTTTAAATTTGATTGCGGTCGGAGTCTATGATTCGCTTGATTCCGAGTTTGAGCATGGGGACGTTGAAGTTGATCAGGAGGCCGAGAGGTTGTTTCAGGATACGCATGTATTTGAGGGTTTGCAGGCGGTGGACGGGACCGATCGCGTCAACGCACTTTGCTTCGACGACGAGCAGTCCTTCGACGAGTAAATCGATTCGACCTTTTGCAACCACGATCCCTTTGTACACGATATCGACCGGCTTTTCCCGCTCGAAGCCGATGCTGCGCAGACTGAGTTCGATGGCAAGGGCATTTACGTAGGCTTCTTCGGGCATTCCCGGGCCGATCGCGCGGTGGACCTCTATCGCGGCTCCAATGATATGGCGAGACAGTTCATTGAGTTTTTCCGGAATGTCGGCGTAATTGCCGTACGGCGGGATTTCTTCTTCATAGGGCATGGCCGTTCTTTCCGGGATGAGTTTTATTGCGCAGAGTTCACAAAGAAAGCGGAGAGTTTATTTTTGTTGTGATTTGGCGTCGAGCATGATTTCCATTCCGTTCCGTTCGACGGCATTTGAATTAACTTTGTGATCTCTGTGTCTTTGTGACCTTTGCGCAATCAAACCGGCCAGTGCTGTGCGATCTTCTTCCGCAAAAAAGCCACGCTTTCGTGCAGTTCATCCATCCCATTCACACCGTCTTCAATGCTGATCCAACCGTTGAAACCGACGGCGGCGAGGGTGGAGAAGATTTTGTCATAGTCATTGAGGCCCTTACCGATGACACCGTGACGAAGTCGTTTGGCGTAGCCGACACTGTCTTCTTCTTTTCGCAGATCGTCAATCGTGCCTTTAATGAGATATCGATCACTTGCGTGCATGGTAACGACGCGGTGCTTGACGCGTTCGAGTAATTCCAGCGGATCTTCACCGGCCAAGATCGTGTTGCTCGGGTCGTAGTTCACGCCGAAATGCGGCGATTGGATTCGATCGACCAATTCGCAGAAGACATCGGCTTTCTGGGCGAATTCGGGGAACTGCCAATAGTTGTCCTTATAGTGATTCTCGATGATCAAAGTAATGCCGTGTGAGGCGGCGTGAGGAATGCAGGCTTCGATACACTCGACAGCGTAATTGATTCCTTCGGCGCGACTGACTTCGGGCCGACGCTGCCCACTCAACACGCGGCAATATTTTCCACCGAGGGCGGCGGTCATGTCGATCCACGCCCGCTCCTGCATGACCTGCTTCTGGCGGAAGGCAGGATCAGGATGCGTGAAATCGGGCGAGCAGCACATCATTGGAATCGAAAGGTTTTTTTCTTCGACGGCCCGTCGGATGACCGGCCATTTGACGGGGTCGCGCAGATCGATGAAATCCATGTAGAACTCCAGGCCATCGACATTTAATGTCGCGGCCAAATCGATCCACTGACGGAGGCTCATTTCGCCCGTCACGCAGAGCGGATCCATGAACGCTTTGGGAAAGGCGGCTAGCTTGGGTTGCACTGTTACTCCAGACTAAGAATTTTTAGCCACAGATGGACACAGATGAACACGGATAAATGCAAGAATGATTGGAGTTGAGTTTTCACAATCACAATACGTCTTTCTCTTTTGTTTTCATCTGTGTCAATCTGTGTTCATCTGTGGTTCCCTATTGAATTTCTTTCATTCGGTTGCGGCCGATGATGGGAAACTGCTCGATTTCCATCACGGTTCCCGAGACGATCGCGCTTTCGTCGCTCATCCAATATACTGCGGCGGCGGCGAGTTCGTCGGGGCGTAGAATCCGGCCGGAAGGGGCTTGCGATTTCGGCAGGTGCTGGTGCCAGCCGGCCGGTTTTCCCAATGACTGCTGCATTTTGTCTTCATTGTTCGACAGAACCCAGCCGGGATTGATCTGATTGAAGCGCACGCGATCGACGGCATGGGCATCGGCTAAGTTTCGCGTGAGAGTCATCAGCGCGCCTTTGGAAATGCTGTAGGGCAGGAGATTAGACTCACCGGTGTAGACATTGACTGATCCAATGTTGAGCACTGCGCCCTGCGACTTCTTTAAATGAGGGAATGCGGCTTGTATCAACAACAGCGGTGCGCGAACGTTGATGGCCATTGTGCGGTCAAAAAGTTCTGCGTCCGTGGTGAAAAGGTTGGATCGCGGGATATACGCGGCGTTGTTCACGAGGCCATCAAGACGGCCATTAAATTGCTGGATGGCAAAGGCGACGATTTCGGTCGCGGATTGCGGTTTCTCCAAATCACAAATATGGAGCGATGCTTTATCCCCAAGGCTTTTGGTGACGGCTTCACCGGCCGATGGGTCGAGTCCGTGAATGACGACGCGAGCGCCTTCGGCAACGAATCGGCGAGCCATGGCTTCACCGATGCCGGTGGCGCTGCCGGTGATGAGGATGTTTTTGTCTTTGAGTCGCATGGTTCCTTTAAGGATATTTAGCCCGGCGTTTACGCCGGTTCTTGGCTTTCGTCTATGAAGCGAAGAACCGGGGTAAACCCCGGGCTATATGGGTCATGGTTTCAGGATCGCTTTGACAATGCTCCCACCGTGCATTTTTTCAAACGCATCATGCCATTGGCTGATGGGCCAGACGCCACCGACGATGGGTTTCACATTGAGCGCCCCGGTGGAGAGTAATCGAATCACGCGTTCCCAGATGGGCCAGTTGTGGCTGAAAGAGCCGCGCAGCGTGATGTTCTTTTGAACGAGAGGATCGAGCGAGAAATTCAAGGGTTGTGGGCCCCATCCGACTTTGCTGATCCAGCCATTCGGACGAACGACTTGGATCGCGCTTTTGAGCGTCGCGGATACCCCGGCAGCATCGATCGCGCCGTCGACACCGAGGCCGTCGCCAGCCAAAGCCCAATCGGCTAAGCCTTCGACGATGGGAGTGCAGCCATACTGTTTGGCGACGTCGAGCCGAACGCGATCGCGCTCGAGGCCAACGACGGCGACTTCGGCCCCTTGCAGGCGGGCGACGGCGGCGCAGAGCAAACCGATCGGGCCGGGGCCGAAAACGACGACGCGATCACCGGGTTTAATGTTGCCGCCGTTGACGACGGAGTTGTAGGCCACGCAACACGGCTCGGTGAGGCAGGCGGTTTCAAACGGCAGGCTGTCGGGAAGCCGATGCAGGCAGCGACTTGGCACGCGGACGAACCGGGTCATCGCGCCGTCTACGCCGTAACCGAAACCTTTACGCGTGGGGTCAAGATTGTAGAGGCCTTGGCGACTCATCGGGTTGTTGGGATCGATGACGGCGGCGGTTTCGCTGACGCCGCGATCGCCCTCTTTCCAACCGGTGACGCGCTCGCCGGTTTCGCGCACGACGCCTGCGAATTCGTGACCCAGGACGACGGGATAATTCACCGGCCAACTGTGATCCGAGGTCCACTGATGCAGATCACTTCCGCAAACGCCGACGGCACCGACTTCTAAGAGAACATCTTCCGGGCCGATCTTTGGCATGGGGATGTCGCGGAGTTCGACGGAATGTTTTTCGGGGGCGAAGTTGACGACGGCTTGTTGTGCCATAGTGATCTCCAGGGTGGCGAAAGCAAGATTACTTGCCGTTGACGAGAACGTTACCGTAGGCGTGTACTTTTTCGCAGATCAGTCGCAGGGAACCTTCGAGATCACCGCTGGCGGTTTTGAACGCATCGGCATCGATCGTCAGAGGGGCGCCGAGGACGACCAGCGGGGCTCCATATTCCGGGGTGCGGATGGCTTGTTCGATCGTAAGGCCCCCCACCGCTTGCACCGGAACTTTCACGGCGTTGACGACGTGGCGCAGTTGATCGAGCGGGCTGGGTTGGCGAAGACCGCGGGCGGCAATGCCGCGTCGTTCGTCGTAACCGATGTGGTGGATCACGAAATCGCAGCCGAGGTCTTCGAGCAATTTCGCGCCGTCGATCATGTCCGGGCAACCGAGGTTGTCACCCATGACTTTGACGCCATGATCCTGACCGGCTTTTACGACGACTTTGATCGTTTCGATGTGGGCGCGCGCCATGACGACGACGTGGGTGGCACCGGCTTTGGCCATCATTTCGGCTTCGAGGTAACCGCCGTCCATGGTCTTCAGATCCGCGACGATCGGCACTTGGGGGAAATGCTTTCGGAGGGCTTTAACGCCGTGCAAACCCTCGGCCAGAATGAATGGCGTTCCGGCTTCGAGCCAATCGACGCCGGCCCGCAGGGCCAACTCGGCGGTTTGCAGGGCTTCTTCAAGATTCGTCAGGTCCAGCGATATTTGCACGATGGGTCGCATGTTG
Source organism: Tepidisphaerales bacterium (assembly GCA_038230975.1). Taxonomy (GTDB): domain Bacteria; phylum Planctomycetota; class Phycisphaerae; order Tepidisphaerales; family Tepidisphaeraceae; genus JANXVV01. Next base: position 2,336 of record JBBRMF010000044.1, on the reverse strand, counting down.
CAGAACTATACTCGAAGGTACGCGACACGAAAGCGATTGCATTGCCCGGTTGAAAAAAGACTTTTTATTTCCGAGATTTCTCTTGAGTCCGGCCTTCAACTTGGCAGAATGCGTTCAGACATTTCGGCGCAAAGGAAAGGGGTTGATGACCATTTCCAAAACGTCGCCGACGTGATCGAGCTCTTTTGGAAACGAGAGAGATTTAAGACCGCACGCCAGCGCTCGTGAAGCGGAGGACTCATCACCTTGGCTTTGTGGACGCTGGCGTGTTTTTTTGAATTCAATGATTGAGCCAGCTTCCGTGCGAGGCGTGTTTCGGGGGCATCCCGGGAGACACTGTTTGCAAGCGATCTGGCAAAATAAGAGTTTTGCCCGCCAACTGATTTAATCGCCACTGTACATCGTATTCCGTTTGTCTATTATGCGATTCCGCATGATCTGGCTTCACAAAGGACGTTTTTCATGGAATCCGTAATCACCGGCAAGGCTTTTGTTCTGGGCGACAACATCGATACCGACCAGATCATTCCCGCGGAATATTTGTCGTTCAATCCGGCGATCCCCGAAGAGCGAAAGTTCTTCGGCATGTACGCCAACAGCGGTGTGCCGCCGAAACAGTGCGGGCTTCCGAACGGCAACATCAAGTTTGTCCGCGACAACGAATATAAGAGCGATTACCAGATCATCATCGGCGGAAAGAATTTTGGCTGCGGTTCCAGCCGTGAGCATGCGCCGCTGGCGCTGGCGGAAGCGGGCATTAAGTGCGTGATCGCGGAGTTCTACGCGCGGATCTTTTTCCGCAACAGCGTTAACGGTGGGTATGTGGTGCCGTTGGAATGCAAGGAACGGCTGGCCGATCAGATTCGCACGGACGATCAACTTGAAGTGCATCTGGATGATGGGTACCTGCTGAACAAAACGACCGGCAAACGGCATGAGCTGCGGCCGTTGGGTGACGTGTTGCCTATCATTGAAGCGGGCGGGATTTTTCAGTACGCGCGCAATGCGGGCATGCTGAAATGAGGATGGTTGGGAATCATGCTTTCTTTGAATGTCATCCTGATTTCGCACCCGGTCATTCAGACGAAGTTGACTGAGTTGCGCGACGTGATGACCGATCATCGCGAGTTCCGTGCGCTGTTGGATGAGATTGCCGGTTTGATGGTGTATGAAGTCACGCGCGATTGGCCGACAAAACCGCGGAAGGTGATGACGCCGTTGGAAGAAATGACCGGGCAGGAGTTGGCGCGCAAGGTGACACTGGTGCCGATTCTGCGAGCCGGATTGGGCATGGCCGACGGCATGCTGAAAGTGTTGCCGGATGCGCGGTTGGGGCATCTTGGAGTGTACCGCGACGAGAAGACGGCGGAACCGGTGTCCTACTATCACAAGCTGCCGCCGGATATCGCCGAAACAGAAGTGCTTTTGATCGACCCGATGCTTGCCACGGGCGGCAGCGGATCGGCGGCGATATCGTTTCTCAAACAGGCTGGCGTTACGAAAATGAAGTTCGTCTGCCTGGTCGCGGCTCCGGAAGGAATCGCGGCTGTTCATCGGTCTCATCCGGAAGTGCCGATCTATTGTGCAGCGATCGATCGTGAATTGAACGCCAGAAAATTTATCGTTCCCGGGCTCGGGGATGCCGGGGACCGGTTATTTGGAACGTAGACAGCCCTTTGTTTTCCCAAACCTTCGAACCTCACGACCTGTTTATCATCCTTGTGTTGATCGTTCTGGAAGGCGTGCTCTCCATCGACAACGCTTTGGTTCTCGGGTTACTTGCGCGGCGATTGCCCGTCGAACAGCGTGCTAAAGCACTGAGCTACGGTCTTGTCGGCGCATTGGTCTTTCGCATTCTCGCAATATTCCTGGCCGGGCTGATGCTGCGGTCTCATTTCGTGAAATTAATGGGGGGAATCTATCTTGTCTATCTAGCAGGCAGGCATCTGCTGACGACGCCGAACGTGATGAAATCAAAGCAGGGTGCCGACGAGGATCCACACCGCCAGATGGATATGACCCCCCCCGGCCCTTCGGCGAAGTTTTGGCACACGGTCGTTGCGATAGAGTTTACGGACATTGCCTTTGCGGTTGATTCGATTCTCGCCGCCGTCGCGCTCGTGTCCGATCATCAAACGCCTGTCCATCGGGGTACGCATCCGAAACTCTGGGTCATTGTCACCGGCGGAATGATCGGTGTGGTCCTTATGCGGGTCGCAGCATCGATGTTCATCAAGCTGCTCGACCGCTTCCCCCGCTTCGAGACGGCCGCGTATCTGCTCGTGCTGCTCATCGGCCTGAAGCTAGTCGCCGACTGGGGCTTCAACGCCCCCGGC
>JBBRMF010000043.1:0-27030 GCA_038230975.1 Tepidisphaerales bacterium | reverse complement strand
CTGATGCGCAAGTTACAGAATCGTTTGTTCGTGCAATGAGCGTTTCAGATATGAACCACGGCGTTGTGGTACTGGCCGTACCGTCGGCATCAATAAGGAAGCTCATCGAGCGGCCTTCAGATGATCTGCCAATCCCGGTCAAAATAGTGTACCAGCTATATGGGAATGCCGAATCGATCACGGTTGCCACCGATTCCGGAAAATCTCCATCGCTCTTGATTAAATTCAAGTGCGCCGATGAGGCTCACTCCAAAACTGTCGCTGGTTACGTCGACGACGGTATCGATAGGATTCTGGATCAGTTGCGTGCGTTCAAGAAAAATCTGGAAGGTCAGGCGTCTCCTGATAGCGCCGCACTCGCGAAAGATCTTGGCGCATTCGCTGATCGGCTTAGACAGGAGAAAGCAGTAACACGAGGAAATATCGTCGAACTGTCCTTTGACACTCAGACGCTTACCACCACGGGAACGGGAATGGTACCGGTCTTGATGAACGCTCGACAGCAGGCATATTCCGCCGCAAGCATGAGCCATATGAAACAGTTGGCACTCGGGGTAATTATATATGCCGAGGGCCACAACGGAAAGTTTCCAGAAAAGCTTGATGACCTGAAGGAAGTGCTCGGTGGCGATAACGCGTTTACACAGATCATGACTCATCCGCAGACTCATGATGCCATTGGCTATGTCTACGAGAAGCCCGAAGGGAAACTCTCGGATGTGAAGAAGCCATCCGAGACGGTTATCCTTTATGAGGCCAAAGATGGGAAGAAAAACGAATCTGGATGCTTCGGCTATGCCGATGGGCACGTCCAACGGGTCGTGAAGTAGGCTCGCCCTCTGGAATATTCTTAATAACCGTGCGCGATTGGTGTAGGTTTCGCTGTGAGCTTGAGAAATTATTTAGGTGGCGTGGGCGTCTCGCCCGCGTTTTCTTCCGAAGAAAGCACGGGCGAGACGCCCATGCCACCATTTTTTCCCAGGCTCACAGCGGAACCTACAAATTTCGCGGCAACCCATCGCGCATGGTTATTTAATCTTCCGAGGGCAATTTTGGAGGCGGTGGTGAGGCCGAAGGCGTTCCTTCGATTTTCGTCTGGCCGGACTTGGTCTTGATTTTTCCTTCGACCTTCGCCTTGCGGTCGACGAAGAGCCGCCCTCCGTCGTTGATCAGATTGCCTTTGATATGGCCGCTATGAATCAGCTTGGTGTTATCGAATACCGTTACGTCGCCGTGGACTTGTCCATAAATATGAACGCGACCCCCGTACTGAACGATCAGATTGCCGATGATCGAACCGCGTACGTAAAATTTCCCGCCGTCCACGACAGTTACATTCCCACCGACATTGCCCCATAGTTCCAAAGGCCCGTCGACGATGAGATCCCCGGCTACTTGTCCACGCTCTTCTCGCATGCGAACGTTTTTACCGCCAAGCGCGACGCGATGCAAAAGCAAATGGCGAGGTTCCCTTTTTGTTGGGCGCGTGACAGTACTAGCATGCCCGATTTCTCCCTCTCCCGGTACTCCGGGAGGGGGTTGGGGTGGGGGCGAATCTGCGGTACCACTTCAATCAAGCGAAAAAGACCCCCACCCTTCCCTCCCCCGGAGTACCGGGAGAGGGGAGAATGCCCGCCGATCTCGTCACGCACCGATTTGCGATTGAAACTCACCTTTGCTTTTTTTTCGATCTGTCTTAACCTCATGCGGATGCTCGATAAGTCTTTTGCGCAATGGTGGCTCGGTCGCGTACGGCCTTTTAAGGATGTGGTTCCGGAAAAGCTCGCCGCCGAGCACGAGGCCATGCACAAGCAGCAGGATTACAACCGTAACTACGCCGATTTCCTGCACGGCGCGGTCTTGCCATCCGTTGATGATCTGGTGAAGGTACTGGCCAAGAATCACATTATTCATCGCGTTTCGACTTGGGGAAACCAGCTTTCATTGCGTATCCATCTGGCATGGCGGTGGGGGGAACTGGTCATCATGCAGAGCCATGAGGATTGCGTGACGTTTGAGCATCACATTATCACAGAGGGTGAAAAACGCGGGGAAGATTCAGCAGAGGATCATTCGCACACCTACGACCTGCGTGATGCCTTGCCGGCCATGGTCGCCAACCAGGAACTGCAGTTTTACCTCGGAAGGCTTGCGCAGGATTTGGTGGAAGGTGAAGAACCGCCGGAAATTCCGCCGGGCGAAATTGCGGCGAATGACGATTAGTAAATGTTGCCGTACCACCCGGCTCCATTTTTCTTACGGCTCTGGCGTGAGTATAATGGACGGTTATGGCCATTCGACCCACCAAGCGGCAATCTGAATTCGATGTGATTGAGCCGATCGGCAAGCGCGTCGTCGTTCGCAAGGATGATAATAAGCGTGAGACCAAAAGCGGGATCGTTTTGCCGGATAGCCATGAAATACCGGTCATTACCGGCCGGGTGATCGCGGTCAGCAAGGCGATTGAAAATGACGACGATCAGACGATCAAGCAATATGACAAAGTGCTTTTTGACCCGCGCGAGGCTATTCCTGTCGAACTAGAGCATGACAACCGATTGTTTGTCGTCTCGATTGACCGGGTGCTGGCTATTTTCCGCCGGTCGGAACAGCCTAAGATCGCTGGGTCGAAAAACGACGATAGTGATAAGACGTCACCTGATGTGGATTGATTTTATATTGGAATCATTCCCATCGGCGAATTGAATGCCAGTGTTGAATAAGGATGTTGTTATGTCCCCAAGAAAAGTTGCGTTAGTGGGTCACTGCGGGCCAGATAGTAGTTATTTGCGCATGACGATTTCGAGTGCGATTAAGAACGCGACCATCTTATCGGCTGACGATGACGCTGAATTGCATGAAGTGTTGGGCGAAAACGTCGACTTGCTTTTATTCAATCGAGAGCTGGGATACGGGTTTTCGGAGAATGAAGGAGTACGAGTGATTGACCGGCTTCGCGGCGAGTACCCTTCACTAAAGATGATGCTGATAAGCAACTATCCTGATGCTCAGGCCGCCGCTGTCGCTGCCGGAGCGCTGCCCGGGTTTGGCAAGCGGGATATTGGATCTCCGAAAGTAAAAGAGATCTTGCGTGGCGCGGTTGAAGCGGAATAGTTCTTTGTTGCGCAACGGATTTAGGGTGCGGCGTCCGAGACGGGCAAAAACACAGGTCTCGGGGTACCGCGACCTGTGGCACCCGAGACCTCGCACAACCCGAAATTCGAGTGTGACAGATCAATAGCCCGCCGGTCGTACTGCGGAATGTTAATCGGGGAATTGGATTCGCTCGGGTCGTTCGATCGCGACATCATTCACACCTGTAGAAAAGTGCGCGGAACACGGATCGCCGTGAATAAAGTCCTTCAATAAATCCAGGGGGCCAAACGTCACTTTAGCTGGTGTTTGCGGTCATGGCTCGTGCCGAATTCTGAAGCGACGAAGGACATCCCGCCGAAACGTGAACGCCGCATAACGCTCGATCAGAAAATGTGCTTCGCTGCCGAGCGGCGCAGCGCGGTACGAAGCGGTTGGATCCACGGTCGCACGGCAAACCAGTCGACCGGCGGCACATTTCACCTCGCGAATCAGTTGGCCCTGCGAACTGCTCGAATATTTTAAATCCCCCTGGCGATAGGGTAATCCATAGAGCCGAGGCCCAAGAAAAACCGCCAATCGATTCGGAATCCACTCGGACAGAAAAAAGATCCCGCGTTCTTTCCGATGACGAACATAGGTGCGTACATTCAGAAAATCGTGTGTTGCCAAAGGCGCGCTGAACCATTCCGCCACTCGACCGCCGAGCGCCGGCCGGAGTCGTCGTTGGGTGAATGCGACGAGGCTGATATAAGCGTGCCCGTCGAAAAGATCCAGCTCCAGGGGAACCTGGGACTGTAACGCAGCCGCATTCATACGGAAGTGAATGAAGAGGGCGCTTTGCCAATCCGCTAAAAAAAGGGGGCGGATCTGGACTGGACCGGATTCGGCGGCGTTGATCCCGGAGATTTCTCTTAATCGTGCAGATCCGGCTGAAGGTGACACACCGCGCTGATGCGATGCCGGTGCTCGGCGATCCAGCGGTACATGATTTTCAGCAGAGAGCGGACGCAAGTTACTCTCCCAATGATTGCCAACGGTTTACTCCACCACCACTGTTCTGCGAGATGAAGGTAGACATCCACGCCTTCGTACAATTGTCCATCGCAGGTGAGCAGCGCCATTTCGTTCGGTGCAATCGTTTTGGCTCCGCCGAGCCGGGCGACAATCCAAGGCGTCTGCAAAGGCGTCATGACATAACCCGCGCGATTAAACAGATGGGTCATTCGACGAGCGCCGGTGCTGCACATGCCACAGCGTCCATCATACAGAATCCAACCGCGTGGCGACGTGGATTCGGAACTTATCGCAACTTTCACGTTCACTAAAATAACCTCATTTTACTCACCGAGCATCGCGACCAGATCTGAATCGGGGCCCATCGCCAGACGTTCGAGTCGATATCGATTCGCCGCCGGCAAAGTGATCGGGCCGCCCCCATAAAGGCAGGCGGCTTTGTATCCGACGGATTTCAAAAGAGCTTCGGAAAAATTGAAATCATTTCCCGCATCTCCGTAAGGATACGCGAAAAACTCGACCTTTCGACCGAGCTTTGCTTCCAGGGTTGCTTTCGATTGTCGTAGTTCCTTCTCATGTTGTTCCGGCGTGAGTGTGGAAAACGAAGGATGGGTCACACTGTGCGATTCGACTGTCACGCCATATCGCTCCAGGTTGAGCAGATCGTTCCAGTCACATATTTCCTCATCGGGTTCCTGCCCACCGGAGTCCCAGATATTCAGGCTGCCGATGTAGTTTGTCGGAACGAAGACGACGCCGGGGACTCCCATCCGAATCATGATAGGCAGGGCGGCGGTGAGATTATTGCGGTATCCGTCATCGAAAGTGATCAGCGTGGATTTGGCAGGTAGCGTCGTTGGATCATCCAAGCCTCGATAAAATCGTGCGAGATCCAGAAACTCATAGCCGCGATCGGCGAGCAGACGCAGCTGTTGCTCAAAAATTTGCTTGGAGATGTAGTACCAGGTTTCCCAGCCACCCGGCATGGGTGGGCCAATCTTATGGTAGCTCAGGATGGCGACTTTCGGGGACGCGGGCCGATTTTGCAAAGTCATTATTCGAATCCTCTTATTTACCGGCACTCCAGCCGCCGTCGATGATCAAAGAGCTGCCGGTAACGAACGCCGCTTCATCGCTGGCCAGGTAAAGGGCGGCGGCGGCAATCTCCCGCGGCTCCCCCATTCGACCCAGAGCCTGCGTGGATTTCATTTCGTTGTACGCCTTGGCCGGGTCGGGGTATTCAGCGATTCTTGCCTGCACCCACGGCGTCTCGACACGTCCTGGGCAAATACAATTCACGCGCACCTGTGAATCGGCATGATCCAGCGCCATGCACTTGGTCATACCGACGATCGCAAATTTCGTCGTGGTGTACGCGAACCGATCGCGCACGGCGATGATCCCGGCGATCGATGCAAGATTGATGATGGACCCGCGCCTTGCCGCAATCATTGCCGGTAGAAATGCCTGACACATGAACATCGTCCCGCGGACATTGACGCCGTAGAGCCGGTCGAGGTCAGCCGATGTGGTAGTGAGAACCGTGCCCACGCTCCCCACGCCGGCGTTATTCACCAGCACATCGCAACGGCCGTCATTTTCGGCATGGACTTGCTCGACACACTTCTTACACGAGGTTTCATCCGAGATATCAACCTGTATGAATCTCGCGACTCTGCCGCTTTTTCGGATGGATTCAGCGGCCGCTTCGCCTGACTGCATATCGCGCTCGGCGATGTACACCTTTGCGCCAGCCCCGGCAAATGCCTCGGCAATGGCCTGGCCGATTCCGGAGCCGGCCCCGGTGACAACGGTTACTTTCCCTGTCAAATCGAACATGCTCGCTCACTTTCGCTTGTACCGAAGAACGCAGGTTGCATAATGATCCATCCCATGCCGCAAGACCTTCTTGAAATCGGACGCGAACATCACCGCAACGGTCGGCTTACGCAAGCGCAGGCATCATACCGCGAACTGCTCACGATCGATCCTGGCAATGCCGATGCGATGCAATGGCTCGGTGTATTGTATTCGCAAGCGGCCCAATGGGATGATGCGATGCACTGGCTTGAGCAAGCCGTGGCGGTGCGGCCGGGGGATGCGGCATTTCTTCATAATCTCGGTCAGGCCGCGCTCAATAGCGGAAGATTGCAGCAGGCGGTTGCGGCGTTTGAAGCGGCGGCCGCGTTTGATCCAGAGCGGGCGGAATTGCGATATTTTCTCGCCGTTGCCTTGTTGGCGCGCGGTGCGAAGGACGATGCCGAGGAAGCCGTTATCGCATTGCGGCAGGCAAACGCGCTCGGAATGGATACCGCCGAATTGCATCGCCAACTGGGCGCTGCATTGCTCGCGGCCAACTTGCCGGATGAAGCCAAAACTTCATTGCACATTTCGCTGGAAAAAAATCAGAATGACGCTCCCACTCGCTACCTGTTGGCGATCGTTCACCAGCGAAAAAACGAAACCGCCGTAGTGAGAAAGAATTTGCTGAAGGCGCTTGAAATTGATCCGGTTTTTTCACGCGGATGGTGTGCGCTTGCCCAACTGGAAGCCGATGCCGAAAACTGGATTCAGGCGATTTCACTCTATCGACGTGCCCTGGCCATCAAGCCCGAGGATCCGGCTACATTGAACGCGCTCGGGCAGGCGTTGTTGTTAGTCGGAAAGCGGGAGGAATCGATGGCCGCGATGCGAGAGGCGGTGCGCGCCAGCCGTTTGTCCGGCGCAATTCCGGCTGGCACGGTCGCTAATTTGGAGCGAAAGATTACGCTTGATTCGACGAGCGCTGAACTGCATTACACGCTCGCAACGATCACCCACCTTACTCCACCGGCACGCATTCCCGCGGCGTTACTGACCGATCTTTATGAACGTTACGCGGGCGGGTTTGATGAGCATCTGCGCGAAAAGCTTCACTATCGAATGCCCGAGATGCTCACCGATGCCGTCGCTGCGGCCCAGCCCGCGCGTCCGATGGATATTCTGGACCTTGGCTGCGGAACCGGGCTTTGCGCGCCGCTGCTGCGACCCTGGGCGAGTGTGCTATGCGGAGTGGACATCTCTGCGGCGATGATCGAACAAGCCAACGCCCGCAACCTGTACGACCGGCTTGAAGTCGCCGACCTTGTATCGGCGATGCAGTTGGCAAAACGCTCGTTTGATCTACTGGTGGCTGCCGATGTGTTAATTTATCTCGGCGACCTTTCCCCGGTTTTTGAAGCGGCTGCCGAATGCCTTCGGGCGGGGGGGCTATTCGCATATTCCGTTGAAGCGGGGGGTGGCGAGCGCTACCACTTACAGGCGAAAAGCTTCCGGTTTGCCCACGCAAAACCGTACCTCCAGAAGCTGGCCTCCATGTACTGTTTTCACGAAGTTTCGTTTGATCTGGTCTCGGCCCGAACGGAGGCGCTGGTGCCAGTGGCGTCATATCTGGTCGTGCTTCGATTGTGCTAGTGCTGTTTTGGTTTTTTTCGCCCACCCTACCTGCTGGGAATGGATCACAAGAAAATCACGTACAGGTGGGGTGGCCGTGACATGCGGTTGACGGATGTGCATGGGGAATTGATTCAGGGGATTCTGGCGTGAGAAAAAAAGTTAAACAGTTACCCCGTTAGGATTGGCCACAATCACGTTGGCATTTGCGATCCTTTCGTTACTGTACATCACCGATCGGATGACGCGGTCGATGGAACAAAACGGAACAAAATGGAACAGTTTTGGGGGTGTGTTAAAATACAAAACTTCGTGGGAATTGAGGCCTGCGGTCGGATTTGTCCTACGTTTGTGTTGAGAAGCGGGGGCTGCTTCCGGATTTTAAGGCCGAGCTCAGTGGCTGGGGTGGAATGGTAAAAGGGGACATCACTCGATTCGGGTGTTTTGGTCGTGTCCCCTTTTGAATTGTCACGTAGGAATTCAGAACGCAATTTTCGAGCGCGTTTTGCTTTGCCGCGCTGGCTCCCTCGGAATTAATTTCCCCTTGTATGCCGGGGGCTAGTAGGGTTGTTCAGGTTCTTTTCTATGGGGAGGACTCGGCATAGAGACGGGGGCGTCCGTTGTTTTCACGCAGCTATTAAGGGCCCTGGTTCGTTTCCCGTCGCCAGTCGGTTCAAGGAAGAGATCGACCCACCCACACCGGGGAAGAAAACGGGACGGGGGAAAACACATCTGCACGCGACCGCAAAAGAATTGGCTGGCCGTGGGGCGTGTCGGTCGCGTTGTGTATCGGGGCGACCGCGATCGGAGCATTTCGTAGGCTTCACCGCAAACAGCGTCGATCACTAAGCGCCCGAACCACATCGCCTCTTAAAACGGAATCGCCGTGACTCGCCCACTTCGAAATCCGGAATCTCCGCGCAGGGATGGAATCGGTCCGTTTGCGAACCCTGCGGATTGGTTCTAACGTATAACGCAACTGCTTTTGAAATCAATACTTCTGTGAAATATGGCTGGCTCCTTTTCCGAATTCAAGCGAGACCTGCCGAATGCCCTTCGTTCAGAACTGTACTCGAAGCTGTGCCTTCAGGGGAAGAAAAAAATGGATGATGAAACTCGGTCTTACAGTGCTTTTGGGTCCGCAGTGCCCTGCGGACCGTTCAGCGGCCGAAACGAATCGGTCCGCAGGGTACTGCGGACCCTACTTGCTGTCCTCCTTTTTTTATTCCTGTGACATCGCGTGAAACATTTTCCCGATATGTACGTCCAAAGAGCATGAATGCGCCCGCCTTGAATCCGCTCGCTTACTCCCCGGCGCCGCCTAAATTCAGACGCCGCTTGGTGCGACTCTTGCTTATCATCTTCTTCATAGTAGGGAGCGTACTCATCTGGCGCTGGAATAAGCCCCTCATCGCCCATACACGACTTATATTCTGGCAGCGTTCCAGCGCGAAATGCATGTTCCCCACCGACGCCGTCTTGGCATCCGATGAGTTTCCGTCGAAAAGTGTCGCAGCGCCGATTCCGTCTTTTTGGACCTCTTACGAGGCGCAATGCACATCGCCCACCCCTCTGCGCGCAGTGTCCCCCCGTTTTTCGAACACTCTGCTGTTTCTGCACGAACGCCGCAGCCCGGCAGGACATACACGGATTGTCGGTGTTCGGTGCTACCTGACCTACCTTAGCTCCGCATCGGTCATTCAGTCCCTCGAACCGATCGTGGTGGAGCCGATTTCCTGGTTTTCCCTCTCGTCCCGGCCCGTGATCCATGCGGGCGGCTATCCCGGTGGATATCCGGTCGACGCCATTGTCCGCGTATACGCCGGTCAACCCGATCCGACCGACGCATCGCACTTCACCATTGGAAATACCGTTGACGGCCGGCCCGGTCTCGTGGATGGATGGTTGACGGATAACGATACGCTGAAACTGAAAGTTCGGAGCGGATCGGCGGAAGTGATAGATCGATTTCGGAATTTGCGGGATTAAATATAACTTAGGAAAGCGTTTTAAGTTCTTATCAAGCCGCATTCGCCCGAGTTGAGGCGGCTTGCCCTCCGGGTTGAAAGCCTTGGGTGTTGAGTGCGAGTTGGATTTCGGGACCGCGCATGAAGCAGTGCCGGGCGATCGTTCGCAACAGGATCTGAAGCAGGTAGGCTGGGTGTAATCACCCACCGTTTAACCTGATTGCTTCACCTGCTTCGATACGATAATGGTCACTCCCAACGACGTGCGGTCGCTTTGCCCCGGAGGCGGGGAATGAAGACGGTGGGTGATTACACCCACCTTACCTTTTTCACTTCGCCGGTTTCGGTTCCTTCAGCGCGCTCTCGATGGCGGCGTCGAGGGCTTTAACGCTTTTCTCTCCAACGAACCCGATAAACACGTTTTTGATCATGCCATCACGGCCAACTACGACCGTCGTCGGGATGCCTTGGACTTTGTAGTCCTTCATCGTCGCGCCATCGGCGTCCATGGGAACGTTAAACGTGAATTTATTTTCGGATACGAAATTCTGGACGACATCCGCCTTCTCTTGGGCATCGACGGCCATGACCTTCAGTCCCTTTTCCGCGAGGGATTTGTCCGATGCGATCTTGTTCAAATGGGGCAGTGATTTGCGGCAGGGTGGGCACCAGGTCGCCCAGAAATCGACGACGACGACGTTCCCCTTTTCGTCGGAGAGCTTCGCGTCTTTGCCATCCAGCGTCTTCAGCGCGAAATCAGGGGCGGGCTTTCCCTGCAAATCGTTCGTGTCGTTGGCGGCTCGGGCAAGCGGTGATAGCGCCAGGGCAAGCAGCAAGGCGGCACATTTCAGATAACGCATGATTCGCTCCTTCGTGAGGGGACGGGAAAACGCGTCGGACCAGGCCGATGCCGGTCGTCAAGGCCGGTGAAACATCGGGCTCATCCTTCTGGGTTTTCCTTGTCTCCATGATTATAGATGCCCGGTGGGCCGCGAAGTTGCGGGTGGCGTCTTTTGTGAGTATCGAAAAAAGCTTGAAGGGAGGTCGCAAATTATTTGCGGGATTGAATACAACTTACGAGAGCGTTTTCAGTTCTTATCAAGCTGCATTTGCCCGAGGTGAGGTGGCTTGCGCGCCGGGTTGAAATCCGGCGGCGTTGAGTGCGCGTTGGATTTCGGGACCGCGCATGAACCATTGCCAGACCAGTCCGGTACGGCAATTTTCGGCCATGAGCAGTGAGATTCCGACGTCGATGCCGATGCAATCGGGGCCGATCCAGCCGGTGCGAGGATTGAAGGCATCGACGAATCCGTAGCGACCCCAGATCTGGTGGCCGTATTGATCGTGCATGTGGCGCAGGGTGGCCAGGCATTCGCGGGGCGCAAACGGGAGGCTGCCGGCGGCGGCGCAGGGGACGACCGTGCCATCCAATGCGGGGTCGATAGGGCCCTTGGTTGGCGGTCCGCCCCAGCCTCGGTAGCCGGTGGCTGAATCGGAGGCGGTGATTCCCCAGAGTCGGTCGCTGTAGTTGCTGAATTTTTCCGGGGACTGCGCGGCCAGGTCGATACAGAATTGGCGGTGGGCGAGCGTTGCGTCGACCGAGTTTTGCCAATAGTTTCCCCAGCGGTCATGTTGGTTGCGAAAGTCAATCCAGGCGTGCGGGAATTGGTGGGTGAACAGGGGTGGGCACTGCATGTAAGTGCGTCCGGCATAGGTGACGGTTGGACCTCGGCGCCAAGCCTGCCAGCACTCGGCAGGAAGCGGGTGGGTGGGTGATCCGATCGCCAGCAGATCGAGGAGGGTATGCTCGCTGAATTCGTCCCAGTGGGCGGCGGTAAAACCTTTTTCCGGATGCCATCCCATCGCGAGGGTTTTGGTGCCGTTGAGCATCCACGGCCAATCGACGCGCTGGTAAATGCGGTTGGCCAGTTCGGCAATTTCGCGGTGCGAGGGATCGTCGCGGAAATACTCGCGCGCGGTGAGCACCCCCGCGATGAGCAATGCGGTATCGATGGAGGAAACCTCGCATTTCCAGATGCGCCGCCCGGTTTTCATATCGACGAAGTGATAGAAGAACCCGTGTTCGTTCGGCAGGGTGTCGCTGAGGAATCGCAGGGTTACCAGTACGCGTTGGCGAGCGGAGTCATGATCGATCCACGCATGATGATCGGCAACGCAGATCGCGCTGAGCCCGAAGCCGACGGCGGCGATGCTTGCGACTTTGCCAACTGCGCTTCCGTCGGCAGGTGCGCGGTCGGCGACCAGGCCGTTAGCGGGGTTGGATTGCTCCCGGAAGTATGCAAAAGTACGTTGCTCCAAATCCTGGAGAAACGTGGCATCTTCCGCGACGAGCGCAGTGGCCGGGGGTGAGTAGACCGCAGTTTTTGGCGGCTGTACACAACCTGAAAACGCCAGCGTGAAGACCAGCCATGCGGCGATGAATGTGCGTGGCCGTGCCATTAATTGAAGCATGTCGGCCTCGATTTGTATTGCATGGCGGAATGATAGCGGGTGTGGGGATGGGGCAATAGTGTCGGAAGGTTTTGTTGGAGAGCTTAAAATGGGGTCGTTAGTCGTCAGAATTTAACAGAGGAAATCAACGGACAATTTCCGTCGGGTTTATTCCGTGCCTTCCGTCTATGCGCGGAAGATGGGGTATTTGGTTTGATCCTCTTGCCATATTCGCAGGAATTTTCGATGGCGTTAGCGAGTTGTGGGTTAGACTCAGATGAGAATCGTGGTTGACCGATTGAACAATGGCCATGCTGCTTCGTCTTATCGGTGGATATCCTAATGGCAGTGGTTTGACTGAGCTTTGGATTAGAACGAGGGCTTTTGAATGACTTTCAAACGTGGATCACATCGCGCCCATCAATCGGTCGAACTATCGGTGATTTCCACCATGGAATCCCTGGAGTGCCGCTGGATGCTCTCGGCCAATTCCCACATGAAACAAGTGAATCATGCTCATCTTCACCGTTCCCATGTGCGGACTGCAACCCCGATCCTGGCCACGCTGAAACATGCGGGAAAACACGCGGGTCATACGCGGCGGGCACGACCGGCTGTGGCAACGGCGTCGCCGACGGGATATACGCCAAGCCGACTCCGCAACGCCTACGGCTTTAACAGCATCAATTTCGGGGGAATCGTCGGTGATGGAACCGGTCAGACCATTGCCATCGTCGACGCCTATCGCAATCCTAAAATTGTCGAGGATCTTCACGCATTCGATTTACAGTTCGGGCTGCCAGACCCACCAAACTTTACGATCGTGGGACAGGACGGGGGACCGGTCAGCTCCGTGCTAACCAATACCGGTTGGGGACTTGAGATCGCGCTGGATGTGGAGTGGGCGCACGCCTTGGCTCCGGGAGCTAACATCCTGCTGGTTGAAACGGTGAGCGCGGATTTTGGTGATCTCATCGGCAGCGGTGTGGACTACGCCAGACATCAGCCCGGAGTGGTGGCGGTTACGATGAGCTGGGGCTCCTTCGAGTGGAACACGGCGGAATCCGAATTCGGTTCAATCTTCACCACACCTGCCGGGCACACGCCCGTCACTTTTTTGGCTGCCACGGGGGACGGTGGCACCCCCGGTACCTACCCGGCGTATTCTCCAAATGTAGTGGCGGTGGGTGGGACCAACCTGGTTTCAGACAACCCTTCGGGTAACAACGCGAGTGAATCGGGTTGGAACGGTAGTGGTGGTGGCATTAGCGATTTCTTACCGCAGCCGTCGTACCAGCAGGGAACGGTTACGCACGTCACGCAGAGCACTACTTTCCGAACCATCCCCGACATTTCATTCGCCGCCAATCCTAATGCCGGCGGTGTCTCGGTTTACGACGCTTTCAGCAATGGAGCGGCCACCCCTTGGCAAACCGTGGGTGGAACAAGTCTATCCTCACCCGCAGTGGCTGGTTTAGTAGCAATTGCCGCACAGGGTCGTGCTCTGGCCGGGTTATCTCCGCTGGACGGGGCGGCAACCCTTCTTCCCCGGCTGTACAATCTTCCGCTTTCGAGTTTCCGTGACATTACTACGGGAACCAATGGGCTTGCCGCCGGTCCTGGATATGATCTGGTCACCGGCATCGGAAGCCCACTCGCCGACAGGGTGGTGCCGCAGCTCGTGTCAGGTGGGCCGTTTGTGGTACGGCCTCTCCAGACGACGTCTTATCACGGCTCGGTTTCGGCCGTAACGTTTCATTTCAGCACACCGATTGATCCGAGCAGTTTCAATACGTCCACAGGGATCAGCTCTTTTCGTGATCCCACGAACAATGACATCCTTGCCAGCATCACCGGCTACTCGTGGATCGATAGCGTGACGTTACAGGTTCAGTTCGCCACCCAGACGTTGCCCGGAAATTATTCACTTGGAATAGCGGCTCAGATCCAATCCGTCGGTGGCACGCCGATGGACCAAAACGGCAACTACATTCCAGGTGAAGTTGGCGACGCATTCGTCAGCCAGTTCACGGTGACACAGCCTACGGCCATCGTGAATCGGCGCGTTCTCTACAACAACAGCGTGTATGACTCGAACACCTCCACCGCAGGCTTCGAAGACAACGGGGCGGTTGCTCCGGACAAGACCGCATTGCTCCCGGGGCAGACAGCCACATTTGCAAATTACACGAGCTATGACAAAGGAATTAACGGCGTCGTCATTGATGCGGTTAGCCTCGCAAACGGGCCGGCGATGAATGCCTCTGATTTTATCTTCAAAGTCAGCACTGACGGTGTGAACTGGTCACCCGCTCCTGTAAATGTGGGCTTGACCGTACGGGCAGGTGAGGGAGTGAACGGGTCTGATCGAATCGAGATTCTGTTCGCGGACGGCGCAATTACCAACAAATGGCTTCAGGTGACCATGAAGGCTGATGCCTCAACCGGATTGATCGTGCCCGATGTATTCTATTTCGGTAATCTCGTGGGTGGTACGGGCCAACACGTGAATATAGCCATCGTGAATACGACCGATATTGCGATTGCGAAGCAGGCGGTTAATTCGCCTGCAACGATTACCTCAATCGCGGATTTCAATCGAAACGGGTTCATCAACATCACCGATATATCGCTCGCGAAATCAAATAATCAGCGCACTATTCCGCTGATCACGGTGTAGGACTGTCTTTCTCCAATAGAACTGCACCGGATTGTTTGCGCGATTGGTAGGAATCCTTGACCTTGACGTGAACGCCAGGATCAAAAAGCTTGAGTACCGCATCTGTAAATCCCGGGCGAGTGGTCTCAGGTCGATTGAGCGAATAGACCACCCAAAAGCGGCTGGCCGCAATGTTTGAAGGGTTCTTAAAACCGACGAAAACTTTCCCGGGAACGTCCGGCCAGTAGCAAAGAAATTCCGCGCTTCGACCCGACGGCGGTGATTCCGAAAGTGAATCGCCGAAGAGGTATATCGGCTCACCTATTTTTCGATGAGTCTGGACGTACTCCACAACTTCCCGAGTCGTTGATGCATCTTCCCGAATTGCGAGATCCTTCGCAAATTGTCCGAGTTCGAGCAGCAGAAGCGGCAAGGGCAATATCCACCACCATTTTCGCAGCCCACCTGTCGCTCCCAGGTTGATTCCCTCCGCACCGGCTCCTAATACCAGCATTGCAAGAGGAATCAGATAGAGCCCAAGCCGATGCCGACCGGGAAACGGATACCGATGAAGCGAAGCGGCCAGCAGTGCCAGCGCCAGTGCGATTAGGAGCGTGGCAACCAATTGAACTCGCCCGGTTTTGATCAGCGCGAAAATTCCTAAGACCGCCAGCGCGGTCGAAAGCGCGCTAAACGATGTGAATGGATAGCCGAACAAACCATAAATTTCACCCGCCAGCCAGAGCGGAATGTGTAACGCACGATGAAAGTCCGGGAACGAATCCTGCCAGAATTCCAGAAGGGAAGGATCCGCTGGATGCGACGAGAGGATTCGGTTCAAGGAAAGAAAAGACACCAGGACGATTACATTTCCGGCGAACCAGATAAAACGGCTCCGTCGCCCACCGCGAAAACAATCCGGCAGCAGGATCAAACTCAAAGCGCCAAATAGAAAGGGGACCGGGAAACTAAACCAAAGCGAGAGGGCGGCAGTGAGCGACAGGAATATTATTTTCCGGGCTGCTGACGCTCCTTTCTTCCAACCAAACGCCGCCAGCAGCAGCAGGACGGCCACCAGGATGTCACCACTATATTGTTTCACATCGTGGGCACGATGGACAACCTTTTGGAAGAAGCAGAGCCAGGCAACAGCCCAGCAAGCGCTCGCCGGGGGCAGAGTCCGCCACGCCAACTTCGCGTAGAGCGGTAAGACAATCAGTCCACAGAGCAATGGTAGTAAACGCAGCGAATACTCCCCCGGTCCGAACAATCGGAATATGCCCCGCTCGGTCCACAAAAATAGCGGTGGAGCCGCCTGTGCGTAATCGAGCCGATCAAGTAGATGGGCCCAATCCCGCTGGATCACGTTCGCCACCACCGCCGCTTCATCATTCCAATACGAGGGGCGTGTCGCATACTGCTTCAGGCGTCCGACCATTCCGAGCAGCACGGCGGCAAAAATAATCCACGCACAACGACCAGCAAGCCTATTTTGTGACTGACGATTTTCCGTCCGTTGCGGTATATTCATTGCCATGAAATCAAACCAACTCGCAGCGTTACTGTTTGCGGCATTGATCGGACAACTCCTGGCGGTCGCGCCGATCGCCCATGCCGCGTTGCCGCCGGATGAAAAAGAGGCGAAATCGACTCTTGAAAAATCATCGCGTCACGGTGAGTTTATAGATATCCCCGTGCCGAATGCCAAGTCACCGCTGAAGTCATATATCGTCTATCCGGAGCGAAAAGACAAAGCTCCAGTGGTGATTGTCATCCATGAGATCTTTGGATTGAGCGATTGGGTCCGCTCCGTGGCGGATCAGTTGGCGGCCGATGGATTTATTGCCATCGCCCCGGACATGCTCTTTGGACATGGAAAAGATGGGGGCGGGACGGATTCATTTGCCAGTCGAGATGATGTTGTCGCGGCGATCCGCAGTTTGAAATCCGATGAAGTGATCGCAGATCTCAACGCCGTCCGCGAATATGGAATCAAACTGCCGGCGGCGAACGCGAAGAGTGCGACGATCGGGTTCTGCTGGGGCGGTGGCAAGAGCTTCGACTATGCCGCACATCAACCCGGACTGGATGCGGCCATCGTGTACTACGGAACGCCTCCTTCCAAAGAGGCATTGGCGAATATCAAAGCTCCGGTCATGGGCAACTACGGCGGAACCGATGCCCGCGTCACCAGCACGGTCGAACCCACCGAAGCATCCATGAAAGAATTGGGAAAAACCTATGCTCCTCATGTGTATGAAGGTGCAGGCCATGGGTTTTTGCGACAACAGAACGGTCAGAATGGCGCCAACCTGAAAGCCGCTCAGGATGCCTGGCCCGCAACGCTCGAATTCTTACGTCAACATACAAAGTGATTTGTCGCGCCGTCGTCAATCGTCGGAAAATCTTTTAGTAACTTACTTCTTGAAGTACTTCACCATCGTAACTTGATTTCCAGACGTGTTGTACGTGAATTCATCGACCATGCCCTGAGAAATCAGAATGCCGAAACCACCGTCGCGCAGGCCGAGCTTCTCGCGAATTCCAAGGTGTGCCGCCGGGTTATTTGACTGGGCCGCATGAGGGATGTCGCGCGGGTCAAAGCCAGGGCCCTGATCGGTGATGACAAATTTAACGAGTTGATTAGTGACCTCGTAGCTGATGGTCACCATCAAGTCTTTTTGTCGTCGATTCCCCCATTCGACGGCGTTTTCGATCATCTCCAGGGCGGCATAGCGGATCTGGTGGATGGCTGCATCGGACAAAGGTGTAAGTAGAAACAGTTCGCTCAAAACATCATTGAGTTGTTCCCTGGATTTACTGTCGCTTCGCAGATGAAGCTCGACGGAAGTGTGTGTTTGAAGGCTCGCAAGCTCGTCGCGATGTTTCAATGCTTGTTTGACCTCGACGAGCAATGCTGAAGGATCGAACGGCTTGGTCAGGTATCGATTTGCCCCGACCCGAAGGCCTGAACGAACGGATGCCGCATCGCTCATCGCTGTCAGCATGAGAATTGGAATTAGATTTGTCTCGCGACGTAGCTTCAGGTTTTGACAAACCTCAAAGCCGCTCATGTCCGGAAGCATGACATCCAGCACCACTGCATCAGGCGCTCGTTCACTGACCCGGCGAATCGCCCCGAGTCCGTTGTATGCGGAATCTGCAACGTAGCCGTCAGATTCCAGGAGTTCGCAAAGAAGTTGACAAAGGTCTGGATCATCCTCGACGACTAAGATGGACTTCTTTTCCGGCAAAGGATTTCTCCTCGGGGGCAAGCGTCATTCCACGCTTTTTGCAACCGCGACGGCCTCGACCGGGTCGGCAACAAGAACCAGGATCCGATCGAGTAGACAGCGGTGCAATACTTCAGTGACCATGGGACTACTGCCGGTGACGACAAGCCGCCCGCCGGACTGCCGCACACCACGATGGGCCGTCAGAAGCAGGGCAATCCCGGGAGTATTGACCATATCCACTCCCGCCAGATCCAGCACTAACGGCCCACCTGCACTTGCTTCTGCCACGAGCGCCGGTCTGATAGATTCTGCCCCATGCTGATTGAGTGTCCCGCTGAAATGCAGAACCCTGACACCGTCGACATTAGAAGGGGAGAAGGTTGCCATGCAGACCACTACTTTCGACCAGCATTGTCTACTGTGCATTCGATGGTTGCAAGATCTGTGCGAATTGACGTTGTAAACGGGGTGCGTGCCCGATTTCTGCCTCTCCCGGAGTACCGGTAGAGGGGATAATGCCCGCCGATCTTGTCACGCACCTTTGGAAACGTTCCGTATTCCCGTGTCCCTGTGAAATCCATGAGTTTCTGGGTGGCGAAAAAGCGATATCCCCTTTTGCTTTACAGACGAATTTTCAGTGGATGCGAGGGTCACGTTTGGGAATGCATGAAAAACCGATTATGCGTTCTGAGGTACGCCGGGTCGCGTATCAGTTTCATCGGCCGGGTGATAACCGTCTACTCGGCGGATGAGCTCAATCAGTTCCTCTACTGCCTCGCGAACTTTCTCAATTTCCTCACCCGTTTTAATGCGATTCTCAATTTGGGCGGCAAGTTCGGAAATGAGGGGGAATCCGTAACCGCCCCCGCATCCTTTCAACTGATGAGCCGCAGTCGTGAGGTCGGTGAAGTTCGCCGAATCAAGCATTTGATTCAGGCCTTCAACTTTCGCCGGAAGGCCTTGGACAAATTCTCCAAGAACATCCTGCATCCATTCGTCATTGGCTTTTGTGCTTCGCAGAACGGCCGGGTTAGGCGAGGCTGAATTAAGTTTACGAGCCGCCGTATCGATAGCCTTTACCGCCGGTAGAAACGCGCCAATGCACGCGAACAACGCCTCTTTTTCGATCGGTTTGGTTAGATACTGATTGCATCCGCATAGCATGGCCTTGTCCCGATCACCGGGCATGGCGTGGGCAGTCAACGCGATGATCGGTAGAACGAACCCATCGGCGCGAATGAGGCGGACGGCGGTGTAACCATCCATCACAGGCATTTGAAGGTCCATCAGAATCAGATCGAATGGCAGACCCGATCGCGATTGGTTGATGAGATCCACCGCAATCCGACCGTTCTCGGCAATCACCACCTCGATGCCGGCCTGTTGCAGGTAGGCAGTGGCCAGGCGCTGGTTGTCGCGGCCGTCTTCTACAAGCAGCACTCGTCCTTTCAATTGAATGTGCCCGGGAATAGCAGACGGAATCGACATTTCGATTTTCGGAATTCCGATGTGGGGTTCGTTACGCTGCGCATCGAGCGTTGAGTGAACGGGGCCGCCGTCGATTGTGACGGTGAAGTTGGAGCCTTTGCCGAGTTCGGAGATGACAGTGATATCGCCTCCGAGCAACCGCGCCAGTCGACGGCTGATGGAAAGCCCGAGCCCCGTTCCGCCGAACCTTCGCGTGGCAGAGGTATCGACCTGCGTAAAAGGTCTGAACAACTGCGATATCTGATTCTCACTCATTCCGATGCCGGTGTCGGACAGGCTCATCCGTACACACCACCGGCCGTTGATTTCTTCGGCTTCAAGCTGGAGGTGTACCGAACCGCGCTCGGTAAATTTAAGGGCGTTGCCGGTGAGGTTCACGAGAATTTGTCGAAGGCGCAGTGGGTCTGTGATGATTCGGCGCGGAAGCTCGCTGGGGGTAGAAAGGCCGATCGTCAAACCTTGAAGCACCGCTTCATGTTGAAACAGAGACATGACCTCCGCGCAGATCGACATCGGATCGCAGGCTGACGTTTCGAGCATCATCCCACCGGCTTCAATCTTCGACAGATCCAGCATGTCGTTGATGAGTTGCAACAGTTGCCGGGCATTGCGGTGAACCGTTCCGAGCATTTCAGCGCTTTCGGAATTCTCCGGCGCGGACTCCAGCAGTAAATCGGTGAATCCAAGAATGACGTTCATGGAGGTGCGTATTTCATGGCTCATGTTGGCCAGGAAATCGCTCTTGGCATCATTGGCACGCTCAGCCAACTCCTTGGCCTGAGCGAGTTCGCGGGTCATTTTGTCCTGAATCGATAGTGCCTCTGATAGTTCGTCGTTGAGCTGCTGTAATTGCGTCCGGGCTTTGATATGCACGGACATATCGCGCATGACGGTGGACAAATAGACCACCTCGCCCTCGGTATCTTTGTGGGCAAGAAGCACTTGAGAGATTGGCACTTCGCGGCCGTCGCGCGCCAGTAGCGCGGTCTCACCGGTCCAGCGACCGTCCCGAATGGCGGTGGGTAAACCGACCTCGACAAGTTTTTTGAAGGCCCACGGAGGGTGGGCATCGGCGATGGTATTCAGCGGGTTACACAGGTCGTGCAAAGCACCGTTTACGTATTGGATTTTTCCGGCGGGTGTGGCCACGCCGACAAAATCGCTCGTGGCTTCCAGGATGCCGGTCAATCGCTCGTTGGCCTCGGCGAATCGGCGCCGTTCGGTAATATCTTCGGTGATGTAACAAAACCGATGGCGCGCTCCTGATTCGTTGGGGAGTTGCACGATAGTTGCGGAAATCCATCGATCCGCCTCAGTGTGGTGATACTCAAATTGCTGCGGAATTCCTGCGGAACGGCATTCCCGGTATTTCGCAACCCATCGCGCGATTTCCTGGACCGATATACCGATTTCGCGGCAGAGTTTGCCGTCGAGATCCGTCGACGATTTTCCAAAAGCTCTGGCGGCGGCGAGATTGCATCGGATCTGGAGCACATCGGCGTTAAGATCTTCAGGGCTTTCTTCAACGAGTTCCACGATCCCGGTACACATCGGCGAGGCATCGAAGAACCCGCGAAGGGCCGATTCGCTTTCTCGAACCGCACGCAGTGTCTGGTCATGAGTGGCGCTGGCGCTGGCCAGCAGCAAGCCGGTGATCGCGACGATATTGGCGAACACACACCAGCGAAACAGCCCGGTGGATACGGATGAACCGGCGAAAAGGCCGGTGCCGCGCAACGTTCCCCAGATCGCGATGGCGGATACCAGAAGCGTCGCCATCACTGCCCCGCGAAGGCCAAAACGCATGGATGCCCAGACGGTCAATGGCACGACAAATAGCAACAGGGGATATTGATTGATATTGGTCGCTTCCCCAAACAGCTTGACACAGAGCAGGAACCCAACGCTGAAGAGTAACGCCGCTTCTATTTTTCGCTTCCCCGATAATCTTGTGTGCGATCCGGTAGCCCAGGCGAGTACTACCGGCGCGATCACCAACGCCCCCATCGCGTCGCCCAGCCACCAGGTTACCCAGGCAGTCTTGAGTTGATCGATCGGGATTACCCTGGAAAGAAACAGGCAGGTGGCACCGATGGTAGCGCTTGCGGTAGTCGCCGCGCCTGAGGCAAGAATCACCAGCCCGCACACATCGCGCGGCCGGTCCAGTGACACCCGAAACCCGATCAATCGGTTCAAAAACCAAAATCCCGCCAATGCCTCCAATGTGTTGCCGATGGCGATTCCCGCAGCGGTTCCAAGGGGTACGCCTGTCAAGGCGTTGGCGATGAAGGCTCCGACTAAAATTCCCGGCCAGAGGCGTTTACCCGACAGCAGCAGCACGGCTAACGCGATGCCCGTGGGTGGCCAAAGCAGCGTGATGCTCTTGCCGACCACGGATAGCGCCAGTCCCAGTCTTGCCGCAGCTACATAGCAAACAGCCAGCATCAAAAGTTGTACTACATAGGGAAGACGAACTTTCGATGTCATGTTGTTCCCGACTTTGGACCTAAGTGCGCTTGCGTATGCCGGACTAAAGCCGCGCCAATCAATCATTATTATCGGACAAATCGCGCGCGAAACTTGATTTGGTGAATGCCGTGACATCCCGCTTGCGGCTTAGCAAAGCCCACGGATGATATATCGCCATGCCCGAGAAAATTATTCGCGATCCTGTACACGATGTCATTGCCTTCCGATTGGAGCGTCCGGTCGACGCGCTGCTATTCAAGCTGATCAACGCCGCTGAATTCCAGCGATTGCGCCGCATCGTGCAGTTGGGCATGGCGTCTCTGGCGTATCCTGGGGCCGATCATTCGCGCTATAGCCACAGCCTTGGAGTGATGGAAACCGCCCGAAAAATGCTCGCGCAGTTGCGACTTTCACATCCCATGGATGAAGAAATGGAGACCGTCTGTCTGGCGGCATCATTGCTCCACGATCTTGGGCACGGACCGTTCAGTCATGTCTTTGAGGGCGTAAGTTGCATTGCGCATGAGAAGCTGACGCAGCGACTGGTTGCCGATCCGGAGAGCGATGTTCACCAAATCCTCGCGGCTCACGACCGGGAGTTGCCCACCAAGGTACTCCAGTTTCTTCGCTGCGAACCCGAACGAAACTTTCTCCATGACATTCTATCCAGCCAGCTCGACGCGGATCGATTCGATTATCTGTTACGCGATAACCTCATGACCGGAAGCCGCTACGGGGATTACGATTTGCGCTGGCTGATACACGCCCTGACGATCGATGCGACGACGGATCGATTGGCCGTCACCTGGAAGGGAATTAGCGCCGCCGAAGATTACTTGCAGTCTCGATACCACATGTATCGCAATGTCTATTTTCATAAAGTGGTTCGCAGCGCTGAAGGAATGGTTAAGCTCGCGTTGCAGCGCGCTAAAAGATTGGCGGTGCAGGATCGTTTGGAATGGCCGCCGCGCGACCACACGGTTTACAAGGCACTGCTTGGGCAACGACTGACGATCGAGGAATTCACCGATCTGGATGATGTCTCCGTGATGCATTGCTTCAAGCTTTGGACCCGTGCCGAGGACGCATCGCTCGCGGGGTTATGCCGGGGATTGCTCTATCGAAAAGTGTTTAAGACGATCGATCTCTCGCATCTGGAAGAGGGCGACGCGCGGGAGAAATTTGCGTTGGTCCAGCAGGCGGTGATTCGCGCCGGCGGCGACGGACGGTACGATCTGTTCCTCGATGAACCGGCCGATACGCCCTATGAAACGTACGGCCCGGAACAATGCCCGGAGGAACAGGACATCGTCGTGGTGAATCCGACGGGGAAGTTGGTGCCATTGCGAAAGATTTCACCGCTTCCGGATGCGTTAAATCGTCAGCTCATGTTCCGTCGCCTGCATATTCTCCCGGCATGGAAGGAAATAGCGCTCCGCTCAATCGCTTGAATCGAGTGGTGGCCTGGGCGTCTCGCCCCTGGTTTTTTCTGAAGAAAACGCGGGCGAGACGCCCACGCCACCGTACACCACCACAAGAACCATAGAGAAAACGTCACGCCGGCAGAAGTTTCGCTAACAACTCCGCGTAATAGGTGATGATCAGATCTGCCCCCGCGCGTTTGATCGCCAGCAGGGATTCCAACACCGCTCGATCGCGATCGAGCCAACCGTTTCGTCCGGCTGCCTCCAGCATCGCGTACTCCCCGCTGACCTGATAGGCGACGACCGGCACGCGAACATTTTGCCGCACTGCTGAGATGATATCCAGATAGGCACCGGCGGGTTTGACCATGACCATGTCGGCACCCTGATCGATGTCGAGTTGTGCCTCGCGGATGGCTTCATCCGAACCGCGGGCGGCATCCATCTGATACGAGCGACGATCTCCAAATTCCGGTGCGCTGTCGGCGGCATCGCGGAAGGGACCGTAAAACGCACTGGCATATTTCACGGCATACGAAAGGATCGATACATCCCCAAATCCGGCCGTGTCTAATCCAGAACGCAATGCTGCGACCGTGCCGTCCATCATCCCGCTGGGCGCAATCACGGCGGCACCGGCTTTGGCGTGATGGATCGCCTGCTGAACAAGCCGCGCGACTGTTTCATCATTGCGCACGGTCGAGCGATCCTCGGTCATCACGCCGCAATGCCCATGGCTGGTGTATTCGCAGAAGCACAGGTCGGTAATTCCCAGCATCGGAATTTTTTGAGTCGCGACTGCTCGCAAGAGTTCACAGACGATATTTTTGTCGTCTAGCGCGGCCGAACCCACCGCATCCTTCTTCGAGCGGTCAATGACCCCGAAAATCAAGTACGCTCCAAATCCCTCCGCCGCTCGGGCCGCCAACCACGGTAAGGCCACGTCGACGGACATTTGAAACACTCCCGGCATGGAAGACACCTCGCGTCGAATTTTCGTTCCCTCGGTCACGAAAATCGGCACGATGAAATCGGTTCGACGGAGCGCGACGCGCTGAATCATCGAGCGCAAGCCGGGCTGCATCCGGAGACGACGGGGACGAACCGAAAGTGAAAGCGTGTGGTCAACGTTACTCATGGGTTCTATTATATCGCCCGCTGATCTTACGCAACGTTGCAGGGTTCCCGGACGTTGGATTCTCGGACGTCCTCACCGGAATAAGTATTCTGCACAACGCAAAAGCAGACGAATCAGGCGTTATTGTCGTGGATCATCCATTGTTGTCGATTGATCATTTCAGCTACGATGGTGACGCTTCATCATTGAAAGTCTTCCTCCGAATGGTCCCTGGAATCGGTATGAAACGAACGCCTGAAACAGTTTGGATTGAGCCGCTTGAGCAGCGCCAGTTGCTAAGCGCAGTGGAGGGTCTATCTCCGCAGCAGGTTCGACACGCCTATGGGTTTGATCAGGTGGCGTTCGTGCAGAATATTTACCAGCGTAATCGACGGCATCACCTGGCCGTGAAACAGGCCACGGTCGCCGCCGATGGTTCCGGCCAGACCATCGCGATCGTTGACGCATTTCACGCACCGACCATTCAAAATGATCTGGCGGTCTTCGACAATCAGTTTGGATTGTCCGCTGTCGATGGCTACGGCAACCCGGTGCTGACCGTCGCCATGCCGCAGGGCCGTCCGCAAGTGGATACCGGTTGGGCTTCAGAGATCACGCTCGATGTCGAGTGGGCCCATGCGATTGCCCCAAAGGCGCATATCCTTCTTGTGGAATCACTCTCGGACTCCACCGATGATTTGCTCAGGGCGATCGACTATGCACGCCATCAGAAGGGCGTTGTTGCGGTCTCGATGAGTTGGGGTGGAAATGAGTCGCCGTTCGATAAAGGCAATAACCAGTATCTGACGACGCCAAGGGGACACATCGGTGGCTCGGGCCGTAAGGGCGGGATCGCGTTCGTCACGAGCTCCGGCGACAACGGTGAAGGTGCATCGTGGCCGGCTTCATCGCCGAACGTCCTGACGGTCGGTGGAACAGCCCTGACGGTCGATTCCCAAGGCAATATTCAGAGCGAAGTGGGTTGGTCCGGCAGTGGTGGGGGGGCGAGCACATTAGAACGCACCACGACCCCGGATGTCGCCTACGCGGCTGATCCGAATACCGGTTTTGCCGTGTATGATTCCACGGCGGATCAAGGCGACGTCGGATGGCAAGTTGTCGGTGGCACGAGCGCTGGCGCGCCGCAGTGGGCCGCTTTGATCGCCATCGCAGATCAAGGCCGGTCCTACCAGGGTAAACCTTCGCTCGATACGGCTACGCAGGCACACCGCGCGGTTTACAGTTTCCCGCAGGATGATTTCAACGATATTCTCACCGGCTCCAACGGAACCTCCTCCGCGGGGCCGGGCTATGATTTGCTCACCGGCCGGGGCTCACCGAAGGCGGATCGCGTGATTCGAGACCTGATCGGATATTGAATCGATCTGCCGATTCCGCAACGCCTTGTTCTAAAGGCAATAGATCATTCTATGAAACACACTATCCTGATTGCATTGTCGCTGTTCTTGCTCGCGAACCATTCAAAGGCTGCCGATGCGCCCGCGACGCATTCGTCAACTCAACCCGCCGCAGTTCATAACGTTGGAGTCGATGACTTCGCGAAGCTCGCCGCCGATTCAAAGAACGTTATTCTTGACGTGCGAACCCCCAGAGAATTCGCCGCCGGTCATCTTCCTGGTGCGGTGAACATCAATTGGACGGACAAAACGTTCGCCGAAAAAATTGCAGCGCTGGACAAGAGCAAAACGTATCTGGTTCATTGCAAGATCGGTGGGCGAAGCGCCAAAGCCTGTAGTAAGCTGGAAGAGGAGAAATTTCTGAACGTTTACAATCTAAAAGGCGGCATTGATGCCTGGACGGAAGCGGGCAAGGAAACCGTAAAAGAGTAGTCCAACAATGATTGAGCCAGTCTCGCTTGTGAGCCGTGTCGTAGCGAGTGGCCCGCAAGCGAAATCGGCCGGTATTATCCCCTCCCCCCATGTACCAGGCCTGTCGATTTATCCACCCCTTCCATATAAAGCAATTTCGCGATGAAGTACCGCCGCTGAGGCCCGGATGGGTTTGGATGACCTGGAGGTCGGTATTTCTCATTGGGCCGCGGCACCTCTGGATCGGAATGAGGTGGCGTTGTTTTCGCCGACGCTGGACGGCCAGCGGCCGCGCAACGCCGCAGGCGATGGCCGAGGCGTTGGCGCGTCACGAGAAAGAACGCCGGAACGCCGCGCTTCGACGGGCAAAAAAACAAGCCCGGTAAAGCCGGCCCTCGTTGTGTCGGCAAGCACGCCAAAGCCTCCGCATGCGTCAAAGAAGCAGCGTCCAGAGGTAATCACCGCAGTGGCCGTCGCCTCATCCGCAAGAGTGCGAAAAAAATAGCTGGCGACTCGCTGTGGTAAACGGCACGGAAAATCGGACGGTATTGGCGGGTAAACCCACCCTACAACACTCAAATAGAAACCAGGCACCTCACCACGAATACTTCACAGTATATTTCACCACCTTCTCCCCATCCACCGGCACCTCCACCGGAATATGAATCGTCCGAAAATCCTTCCTCTCAAACTTGTCACTGGTTTTGGTGATCTCCCAATTGGTCCAACGAAAAAGGTCTTCCCGGATTACAACCGAGACTGCTTCCTTCTTATGATTGCGGAGTTTGATCTCGAAACTTTCCGTGATCCATTTTTGATCGCCATGCTCTTCAAAATCGGTCTGTGTG
>JBBRMF010000042.1:0-27673 GCA_038230975.1 Tepidisphaerales bacterium | reverse complement strand
GCCCGGCAAGTGGCGATTGGAATTATTGTTGGAATCGGAAAACGGGGACGGCGAGATCATCGATGCCACGGAATTATGGGGTGACGGTGGAGCCTCGGTTCTGCTGGGTCGCGGCGTCAAGAACCGGCAGGCAAGATTGCTCGGAGAATTGTCCCGAGCCACGCAGATCTTTCCGGCGTTGATGCCGTTGTTGCAACAACAGTCGCCGGTTGCGCTGGAGTTGGAAACGGCGGACGCGTACGCGTTCATTCGTCAGTGGGCCAATCAACTGCGCGATCAGGGATTTGGCGTCATGCTGCCCTCTTGGTCCGAGCGGCCGGAAGGGGAGCTGGGTCTGCGGTTGCATGTTCGGCCGATGGGCGACCAGCCGATGGACTGGGCCGATGACGAGGCCGCTTTGGTTCGTGCCGGTGTTCCCGGGCGCGGTCCACAGCCGATGGAATTGCCATCCGGACATTTTGGTTTGGACACACTTCTGCAGTTTGATTGGCAGATCGCGGTGGGCAATTTGCGATTGTCACCGCAGGAATTTCAGACGCTTGCCAGCCGTAACACACCGCTTGTGAAATTGCGCGGGCAGTGGGTGCAGATTGATCTTGAAGCCGCGCGGCAGGCGGCGGCGTTTCTCGAAAAGCAGAAAGACAAAACCCTCACGCTGGCCGAAGCGCTGCGAACCGCCTATGGCGCATCCCGCAATGAAACCGGCCTGCCCGTACTTGGCCTGGGGGGAACTTCGTGGATCGAGCAGTTGCTCGAGCAGATGCCCGGCGCAAAAATCGAAGCCCACATGCAGCCGGTTGCCTTTGAAGGCACGATGCGGCCATACCAGCTTCGCGGTTTGCATTGGATGTCCTTCCTCGACCGACTCGGCATTGGTGCCTGTCTCGCCGATGACATGGGTCTTGGTAAAACGATCCAGCTCATTGCGCTGATGCTGCACGAAAGACAGATCATTGGTGCTAGCAACGGCGACGACCCGACCAACGCGCCGCCGACAGTTTCCCATTCGTCTCCGGGCCCGACGCTGCTGTTTGCGCCGACTTCCGTCGTCGGCAACTGGGTTCGGGAAATCCAGCGATTTGCCAAGCCGTTGAAGGTGCTTGTGCATCATGGACCCGAACGTTTGTCTGGTGATGAGTTTGCCCGCGAGGCGGCGGTCGCGGATGTGGTGATCACCAGCTACGCACTGGCCCATCGCGATCGCGAGGATCTTAAACGCGTTTCATGGCATCGGCTGGCGCTGGACGAAGCGCAGAAAATCAAGAATCCGTCGGCGGCGAGCACGATCGCGATTCGAGCCCTTACCGCCGGGCGGCGCGTGGCGATGACCGGCACGCCGATTGAAAATCACTTGTCAGAGCTCTGGTCGATCATGGAGATTCTCAATCCGGGCCTGCTTGGCACGGCCGGGGACTTCCGCGAAAAATTCTCGGTCCCCATCGAAAAGCTCGGCGATCGCGATCGCGGTGAACATCTGCGAAAACTGATTCGCCCTTTCATTCTGCGACGATTGAAAACGGATCCGGACATCGCCGGCGATCTACCGGAAAAGATGGAAGCCAAGATTTTCTGCAATCTGACTCCTGAACAGGCCGCCCAATACGAGCGCGTGGTGGGGCAGTCGCTGAATCAGATCGATGCCGCAACGGGCATCCGCCGTCGGGGGCTTATTCTCTCCGTGCTGACACGGCTCAAACAAATCTGCGATCACCCGTCTTTGGTTTTGAAAGATGACGGTCCCATCGAAGGCCGTAGCGGTAAATGCGAGCGCCTCGTTGAGATGATGGAAGAACTTCTGGATGAAGGTGATGCTGCATTGGTGTTTACGCAGTTCCGGGAGATGGGCCATCTGCTGGAACGGACCATCGCTAAGCGATTGAACGTCAAAACCCAGTTCCTGCACGGCGGCACCCCCGCCAAGGGACGCGATGAAATGATCGAGAAGTTCCAGGACCCCGCAAACGGGATCAAGGTCTTCATCCTTTCGCTTCGCGCCGGTGGTTTAGGTTTGAATCTCACGGCAGCCAACCATGTGTTCCACTTCGATCGATGGTGGAACCCAGCCGTCGAATCGCAGGCCACGGATCGCGCGCATCGCGTCGGTCAAACCCGCCGTGTGCAGGTTCACAAATTTGTGTGCATTGGAACGATGGAAGAGCGGATCGATCGGCTTTTGACTGAAAAACTCGCGCTAGCCGACAAGATCATCGGCAGCGGTGATGAGTGGTTGACCAGTATGTCGACCGATCAACTGCGCGAGTATTTGGCGCTGTCGAAGGAAGCGGTCGGAGAGTTCTAGGATTTAGAGCGGCATGGTCACCTCAGGTGGCCGTACCGGAAGATGGATTGAAGTATGAGCCAGGACGAAGACGAAAATCCAATTTCCACAGGGCAAACCGCTCCCGAAGAACTCCCCGTCGATCCTTCTGCCTTTTGGCGTTCACCCCCGCTGCAACCGCGCCCGGAACCGCGAGAATTACCTTCAGCATTAGAACGGCTAGGCCCGTCCCCTTTTCCGAAAAGCCGATTTCCCTTCCTTGGATTCCTCGCAACGGTGTACGATCAGGTGGCGACTTCGGTACGCCAGGCAAAATAGTGGCATGGGCGTCTCGCCTGTGCTTTTTGGGCAAGAAAACGCGGACGAGACGCGCACGCCACGGTGCGGATCGAACGATAAGAAACTAAACCAGCGGCGCAAGCATTGGGATTTTCCCCCCGGTGCTTACCACTGTTTTTTTGTCCAGCATCCAAAATCGTTCACAGGGCGATCGAGAATTGATCCGGCTCGCGTACTCCAAGACTGATCCGATCTGGGGGCGCGTCAACTGCGAATAATAGAAACGCAATAATCGCGCCTTATTCGCTTCCACCTTCGTGCGAACCAGAATCTCCAATCGGGAGGTTGGCATGATGTTTTGCAAAAATCCAGAGAAATCCTGTACGCCGGGTTGTTGAGCGGCATACGGAAGATCTTCGTAGAATGCAACGTTTTTCGCCGGCACATTCGCATCCCGCAACCCATCGAGCGCGGCGTCGCGGGCGATGCGGTGGTCGATGTGATTCCCGATCCCCAGCGGCAAAAACCAGCGCTCTCCCGGTTTTTCCGCAGCCAAATCGCGCACGCGGCTTCGGATCATTTCATGCGTGCTTTCGGATTCGGGTTTGCGGAGCGTCGTAAAAATTTCCTGGAGCGGATAGCCTCGCAAAGGGGCTTCGGCCAGTCCCCACCGCCGCAGCGTCGAGTTGGTCAGTCGCATCACCCGCTCTTCTTCCGCATCGCGCGTGGTTTGAACGCGCGACAGAATTCCTTCGCTGAGATCGAAGCGCCACCAGGAAACGGTCGAGAAAACGTCGACCACCAAAAACGGCGTGTGGTTGGCAGCCGAGAGCATCGCCGCTCCCATCGAGAGCGCGGCATCGTCCAGATGTGGAGAAACCACGACGCCCCGCGTCACTGCATACCCGGGCTGTGCCGAAGTCCGGGGACGCTCCGGCCACAAAATCAAAGTGTCGTCATCTTCCTCCTGCAGCAGCTTTTGCGGTGACACACCGGCCTTATCTGAGACCTCCGACAGAGTTCGCGTGCCATCACAGAGCTTCAGTGCTCGGGTCAGGTCGATCGATTTGCGATTGATGGGGCCGCCCAGAGTTGAAACGCCCCCGTCGACCAACTGATGATGGGGAAGCATCATCGGATACCAGTTCCCATGTAAAATCGCCTTGGCATGGTGTCCAAACAGACGGCGGGCAAGGTTTTTTGCGCGGGCGAGCATTTGATTTTGTCTCTGCGTCAAGATTTGCAATTATCGTCGGCTCTTTTAGAGTATACCCCGATGAACTCGCTTTTACCTCTTGCTAACTTTGCACCGGCACCCCGGGCTTCCTGGGTCCCGGTGGTATTGATGATTGTAATCGCCATCGGCTTCGCCGCAGCGAATCTGATCCTGTCGATCGTCATCGGCCCCCGTCGCGACGGGCCCGGCAAAGGACAAGCGTACGAAAGCGGCATGGTTCCGATCGGCGATACTCGCAAGCGATTCAACGTGCGATTCTATATCGTCGCGATGATCTTTCTCGTGTTCGACGTCGATATCATATTCTTCTATCCATTCTGTACGATCTTTCCGCAAACGGTTTGAAACAACATGCGCTGGCGGGCCCGATGCTCGTGGAAATGATTCTGTTCGTGGTATTATTGCTCGTGGCGTACTTTTACGCATGGGGCAAGGGCGTTTTCAAGTGGGACTAGCCACAACGTCGTTAAACCCTTCCCGTAATAACATCGATGAGCCAACTGACTGTTGAGCCCGCATTGTCCGACGTTCTGATAACCGAGCCGATTCCCCGTTCAAGTCGACCTGCCTTCCTTATCCGGTACCGTTTCGCCATCTTATTCTTCATCACGCTCCTGGGTGGAGCGCTCCGTTTTTCGTTTCTCGAAAAACCTCCGTTATGGGGAGATGAAGCCTTCACCTATTCGCGCATCTGCGGCGATTATCGTGAGATGCTGGACGTGCTTGCGTACGACGGTTTCCCGCCTTTGCACTATGAAGCGTATTGGGTGCTCCGACAGTGGAAACCACTCACGCCGCACATGATGCGGATGATCCCGTCGGTGGCGGGGACGCTCATGATTCCGGCGATGTATTTCCTTGCCGTCCAGATGGTTCGCAAGCGAACCGCTTTGCTCGTCGCGCTGTTCACCAGCGTTTCCGCGTACATGATGGTCTATTCGCATGATGCAAAAATGTACATGCAGAGTTGGCTGTTCATCGCGCTGAACGTTGCCTGCCTTCTTTGGTGGATTAGAACCGGATTGCGCGTCGCCTGGCTTGCGTGGATCGCCACGGGGTTGGCGATGGCGGGTTTCCATCTTTCTTCGCTGGCGGTGTTGGCGGTGGAAGTCATCATCCTTCTGACAAATCATTTGCGATGGCGATCGGCGCTTTTGTTCATCGCCGGGGTCGCGGTGATTGCGGCAGGGCCATTGGGGTATCGGTTGGGTTTCAATCGATGGTCGGAGCAGATCGACGAAAAAGGTTTCGCGTCCGGGAGCGGTGTCGGATGGGTTGAATCGTACAACCGCGAGCGCGCCGGCCCGGATCTGGCGCTATACGCGGCGACGGCCCATCTCTATAGCTGGGAATGGCCTTCACATCCGAACCAAATCGCCAAACCGCCCATCGATCCGGATGTGATGCATGGATTGATGATCGCGGGCGTGGCGTTGCTAACGCTGATGGCGGTTGGGCTGTTTAACTTTCGAGGCGCACATGTAGGGTCCGCTTTAGCGGACGGAACGTCTGCCGCGCCGAACGGTTTTCAATCAGGAACAATTCCGTCCGCTCAATCGGACCCCGCGAATAATCGACATTCGTCGTGGCGGGCGGCGCTATGGCTCAGCGCATGGATCATCGTGCCCGCATACGGACTCTACTGCCATTCGATGCGAGAGTTTGCGTCGCCCATCGAATGGTTCGAGCGAATTGGCGATTTAATCGACCAGCATTGGATCATGCTGGGGATCGAGGTTTTTTTATTCATCGTGATCAGCCAATTCTGGAAAGTTTTTCCGCGATACCAGGTGGCAGCCATTCTGGTCGCGGCTTGCTTGTTCCTGATACATGTCGTTTTGAATTTCAGCACGGCCCAGCAACATCACACTGCGAACTGGAAAACCGCTTACTGGCCCATCCTCAGCCAATGGTGGAATGGCATCAGCAATCCGCACGTGTTGGCGGCTATCGCGGGAGTATTGCCGGTCATCGCCTGGCATTTCTCGGGAAGCTCGCTGAAAGAGCGCAGCAAG
This sequence comes from Tepidisphaerales bacterium, assembly GCA_038230975.1. Taxonomy (GTDB): domain Bacteria; phylum Planctomycetota; class Phycisphaerae; order Tepidisphaerales; family Tepidisphaeraceae; genus JANXVV01. The sequence goes on along the minus strand of JBBRMF010000042.1, from coordinate 21,864 downwards.
CGCACCGGCCAAATGCTGCTGGTGACGATTGCCATTCTGGTGGCCTGCGGGGGTGTCTATCGCTACACCGTTTATCATTTCGATCAACTGACCGAGAAGGCGATGATCGATCACCACGATGCCCCGCAATGGGAAATGTTCGCGCAATATGCGGTGAAGGATCATGGCATTCCCGAGCGCGAGGCCACGCTCAAAAAGCTCCGAGTTGAATTCACAAATCTCTCGAACGAAATGATTGAGCGACGGGCCGATCGGTTGATCGAGATCAAGAAGCTCCGGTGGAATAAACTACTGGCCGCCAAGCAAAAACGAGAACCCACCCTCACGGAAGAAAAAGCCATCCGAGCGGTGGCCGAACGATTGGGGTCGGAGAAAGTCGTGTGGGACAAATGGGTTTCTGTCTGGATGCCGCGATATGTCGGAATGGTGTGGCCGGCGGTGGGCATTGCTGCGTGCGCGCTGCTCTTGCGCCTGCCGACCTGGCCGTTGCGATATGCCGCCGTCGGATTGCTGCTGGCTGTCAACTTAGGGCAGTCAGCGGCACGCCTTTTCGCCGGCAGTGAACCACCCTTGGATCGGGTTTACGCCGACCTCACTGCGTCGCAGGAAAATCTTCACGGCAAACCGACTGGCACCACAACCCGGACCTATTTATCTCAAATGAGCCAGTTTACGCTGCCTCATCCGGGATCGCTTTCCGCATTTACGATGACCGGGCGCTACTATCTTTCACTGGCGGCGGCGGTGCCGATTCATCCGGAAGAATTTAGAGCGTTCGGCTCCATGCCGCGCAGTGGAGAGGTTTGGGAGCCTTGGAAGTTCAAATTCAACTTCGATGAATCACCAAAATCGATCGTTGCAGGCTTGCAAAAATCGACCGACATCACCCGCGCAATTTTCTGGGACAAACTCGAGAAGATCCTGCCTGAAGGAAAGCTTTCAAATGGAACTTCTGATGCCGTGGCTCCATTGATTGGCCCGGAGTGGAAACTTCGTGATGAGAAGATCTTCCACGGCAGAGTTCATTGGACGTGGCAGGATTTATACGTGGTTCGTCGCCGCGAATATGTAAAGCACGCGGTGCCGGCAACGCAACCCAAATAGAGCGTTCCATTCCGATTTATGGCCGAATCGATTGACGGAGAGTAAACCTTAAAAATGTTGCCGTTATCACTTTCAGCGGGCGGCAGAACGATTCAGGTCCGTGCGGCGAACGCGGAGGAGATCGTTCCGCTTCGACACCGTGTACTGCGCGCGGGCCTTCCGATCGAAGAGGCGCGCTTTCAATTCGACGATGCGTCGACGACGCACCATGTGGCAGCTTTTGATGAAGCTGAGGCCGTCTGCTGTGCCACATTTCAGTTGAATTCATGGGAGAATGAGTCCGCCTGGCAATTGCGCGGGATGGCCACCGACACCGGTTGGCGAAGCAAGGGGCTTGGCCAGTCGGTTCTGATCTACGCCACGGAGCTTGTGCTTGAATGTTCGCCCGTCCGACTGTTCTGGTGTAATGCCCGCCTCCCCGCGCTGGAGTTCTATCGGCGTCAGGGATGGGTGGAGCGGTCGGAGGTATTCGACATTCCCACCGCTGGCCCGCATCGAAAGATGACCCGTCGGGCTTGAGGCCTCAAGATTTTGTAGCCCGTCGTCCGATAAGGCCGGTATGCCATCGGTGAAATCGTTCGACAGCGTGATTGCCAGCAGCGGTCGTCTTCGGATACTGGCCGCCCTGGCGGTAGAGCCGCAACTGGAGTTTGTGCATCTCCGCAAACGCACGCACCTCACCGACGGCAACCTCTGCACCCACACCCGCCGTTTGGAAACCGCTGGTTTTGTGAGCGTGCAAAAGAGCTTCCGCGATCGAAAACCCGTGACGCAAGTTCGGTTAACATCGCAAGGACGCGACGCCCTTGAGCGATACGCCCGCGAACTCCTTACTGTGTTGGGAATGACTCCGACCGGAGAACAGATAGATGCCCGACCGGCGTTGATTGAAGAACCAATCGAAGAAGAGGTTTGGATCGACTGACGAACCTCTACGCGAGGTCGTCCGGCAGACTTTCGAATGGCAGGAGTGATTCGATGGACGCAATTCGATTGATAGGGAAAATAGCCCAATGACCATCTTGTGATACAATGTAAACGCCTACCGAAAGAAGTGCCATGGAAAGCGGTCTCGCGACATCGTGAAAGTCACCGCTAACCAGCTTGATTCGAAACCGCTCAAACGGCCATTTCGATTGTAAATCCATGAGTTCTCGCCGCAATGTCTGCTTTTTCTTTTTCACAGTCCTACTCGGTAGTCGCCACCTCTTCTAACCTCGCCACGGACTGAAAAGCGAAGCGCTTGAAGATGCCTTCCTCTTCCAAGCCAATCGCAAAATGATTTGGTGCGACCGCGACACGTCCTGGAACGGTCACTTCGTAAGCTTCTCCCGTTGTCAGCGTCACTTTAAAAGCATGAAACGGTCTGCGGTTGAGGAGATGTTCTAGATCGTCTCGGGTCATGCTGTAATTCTAGCAAATCATTGCGCGGTACAGAAGTTCCATCGTACTGATCAGTCACTAAATATTTGCCTTGCATTTATCGTAGATGTCCATCTCGGGACGCTGCCAATCCTCCGCGATTGTCTTCAGGCGGTTGTGAAGGTCGGCGGCCTGTGGTTCAGAGATGCCACGTTTGTTCAGGTCAATACTTATGTGTTTGGGGAAAAATGTGACGACTACGCGACTTTCGTCTGCCTGGGGAGGGGGTTCCAGAAGCTCTATCTTGCCGTCGCGAAAAATACCTTCAATCGAGGTTAGCATTGCGCTCTTCCTTCCGTACGTTCGCGGAATCCAGAATCATAAAAAGGGGCGACGGATTCCGTCGCCCCTTTAGAGTAACCGTTAGCGAACATATTCTCGCCGTTACCATTAAGCCGTCGTGAACGGCGCTTCGATACTTGTCATGTTCTGATACTTTACCGGCTTCCAACCCCACCCGGAAGGAAACCTTCCAGCTTGCGGGCACGCACCGGGTGCTGCAGTTTACGGATGGCTTTGGCTTCCACCTGTCGCACGCGTTCGCGGGTCACTTTGAAGATACGGCCGACTTCTTCGAGCGTGTAGGTGTAGCCGTCACCGATGCCGTAGCGGAGCTTGATGATCTCGCGCTCGCGATACGTCAACGTCTTAAGCACCTGCTCAATTTTGTCTTTGAGCATTTCCTGCGTGGCTGATTCCACGGGGTTGTCGGCTTTTTCGTCTTCAATAAAGTCGCCGAAATAGCTGTCTTCGGATTCACCGACCGGGCGGTCGAGCGAAATCGGGTGACGCGAAATCTTCAGCACGCGACGGGTTTCGCTCACGGTCATCTTGGCGCGTTTGGCGATTTCTTCAATCGTCGGTTCGCGGCCAACTTCCTGCATGAGCTGCTTGCTGATATTGCGCAGCTTGCTCATCGTTTCGATCATGTGGACCGGAATACGGATCGTCCGGGCATGGTCGGCAATGGCGCGGGTGATCGCCTGGCGAATCCACCAGGTGGCGTAGGTGCTGAACTTGTAGCCGCGACGGTATTCGTATTTGTCGACAGCCCGCATCAGACCGGTGTTGCCTTCCTGGATGATGTCCAGGAAAGACAGGCCGCGATTACGATATTTCTTGGCGATCGACACGACGAGTCGCAGATTGCCGCCGGAGAGTTTCCGCTTGGCATCTTCGTAGCGATTATAGATTTTGCGAACTTGAACGACGCGCTTGTGTAGGCTTTCAGCACCTTCCAGCACGAGGTCTTCGAGTCCGGAAAGCTCTTCCTTGCAGACTTCAAGATCTTCGCCGGGGTCTTTAACTTTCTTGAGTTCTTCAATTCGCTGTTCGAGTTCGACCATCTTCGTGCTAATTGAAGAAAGCTTCTTCATCAGCGGGGTCACTTTGCTGGTGCGCAGTGAAAGCTCTTCAAGCAGCTTCACCGAACGGCGGCGGCGACGTCGAACAGCCAGGTGCAGTTCTTCTTCTTCCTTCTTGCCGGCACCACGGAGCGATTCCCAGTCGTTGCGATTGCGATCGAGCATCATGCGGACAGAGCTGAGGTTGATCGGAATACGCTGACCGATCGTGCCCTTGTCGGCCTGATCTTCGGCGGTGCTGATCTTCATCGTGCGATCAAACGGCAGATCGCCGCTGTCGACCTGCTGGAGAATCTCAACGGCCGCCTGAAGGCAGTAGTCGCTTTCCAGAACCTTCGAGCGGAAAATCTTGCGGGTGATTTCGATCTTTTTGGCCAGTTCGATTTCCTGCTCGCGGGTGAGCAGGGGGATCTCACCCATCTGGGTCAGATACATGCGAACCGGATCATCGATCCGCTTGGTTGACGCTTCGGCCAATTCGGCTTCGATGTTCAGATCGAGCTCTTCTTCTTCGCCGATGAACCCTTCCTGACCTTCGACGAGCTTGGAAGGGCGGATGTCCTTTTTGAGGCTCGGCAGCTTGATCGTGGTCTTGCTGGCGCGAGTGGGCTTGGCGTTGAATTCGGCTACATCGGACTCATCGATGAGGCGAATCCCCATTTCGTCGATCATCATGAGCAGCGAGTCGAGTTTGTCGGGGGAGACCACTTCGTCGGGCAGTTTCTGATTGAGCTCCTCGTAGGTGAGGTAGCCGCGCGATTTACCAAGGTCGACGATCGCATTCACGCGATTGTCCACTTCTTCCTGCGATCCGCTTCCAATTAACGGAGTTTCCATTTGCATCTGACACACCTGTATTCCCGGACACAACAGATTATTCGCATCACTCAGGCCAAGAATCTCGGGGATGTTCCCGATCCCTGCAACGGGAGGAGCGACAATCTTTGCGGCGCTGTTGCCGCTATAAATCAGAGACCATTTTCAACTGCAATAAATCATCTTGACCGCTTCACAGGGCCAAGACGATGCAGGTTGGTCGACTGATTGTTTTTTACCAAGGCCTCGAACAAGGACAATTCATCCTGTGGCGAGGTGTTCTCTTCGTTTGTACGTCTCAACGTCGCTAAAAGTTTTTGCTGCGACAGATCATGTTTGGCCTGAGTGAGGTAGCCTAAAGCCTCGGCAAGCGTCTGATTGAGAATCGCCTGCTGCTGGTCTACGTCCTCAAGTCCATTCGAAAGCCCCTCGATTTCACTGACCAGTTCGATTGATAATTCCGTCAGATTTGGATCGTTCAAATGATCCAGGAACTGATTAAATACCGGCTCGCCTTCATCTCGTTGATAAGACCAGTATACCTCAGCAATTCGCCGATGACGGGCATTTAGAAAATCTTCAACGTGCAGCCGGATCTGTACATCGTGCCAACGGTGGGGCTCGGTCAATAATAGGCCCAGTATCTGCCGTTCGGCGCGTCCCCGAGCCACAGGTTGTGGAAGCAGTGGGACAGTTGGGGATGCTTCTACAGGAGATTCCGGTATCGGCCCATCGTCCCGTAATTCTTGAGCCTCATAGATAGTACTGCTTACCGGCTTTACCAAATGCTGCTTAGTGGGAGCAGGTTTTCGGACCTTAAACTGACGATTCAGTTCGTCGATTGGGATTTCCGTCAATCGGCTCACGCGGGCCAAGGCGGATCCCCATCGAATTGTATCCACCGGCCCACTACCGCGCGCGTTGGCCAATAGATCCAGATATTGTTGGACAGCCTTTTGCTGGCCGGTCAAATCATTGGGTGAACTTTGAAACTGCTTGGCGAGTGCTTTCCATTTATAGGTTAGGACGTCAATCGCACCTGCCAGCATTTTTTCAAACCCTTCTGCACCGTGCTGCATCAGGAATTCGTCCGGGTCCAAACCTTCGGGAATGGAGGCCACGGCAATTTCGACCGGCTGGGTCAGGAACAGTTCCACTACCCGATCGGCGGCGGCGTCTCCGGCACTGTCGGCGTCGAACAAGAGAATAATTTTATCCGCAAATCGACGTAAAATGTTGACATGGCCTTCGGTCATCCCCGTCCCGAGGATGGAAACGACGTTGCTCACGCCAAATTGGTGAGCCATGACGACGTCGGTGTACCCTTCGACGACGACGGCGGCGCGTGTTTCGACGATGCGTTGGCGAGCCATATCCAACCCAAATACGCAACGGCTTTTATTGAAAAGCGGTGTCTCCGGGCTGTTGAGATATTTGGCATTGTCGGTGGACCCGGGCATCACCCGACCCCCGAATGCGATCGTGCGGCCGGATTCATCCCGGATCGGAAACATAATCCGATTCCGAAACGTATCGTAAAACCCATTGCCACCCTCACGCGTTTTCAGCAAACCCGCCGTCGCCAAAAGAGAGGGTGGGAACTTGCGACCCACCGGGCTACGTAGAAGGGCATCCCAGGCATCCACCGCCACACCAAGACGAAATTTCTTAATCGTCTCGGAGTTAAAGCCTCGCTTTTGCAGGTATTCGCGAGCCGGTCTTCCGATGTCGGCATCAGTCAGGAAATTTTCAAAGAACGTGGCGGCCGCAACGTGCGCATCGAGCATTGCCTGACGTTCGCCGGTTTTTTCTTTAGATCCACCAAACCGTGGCATTTCAATGCCGGCGATCTGACCTAGCTGTCGAAGTGCGTCGATAAACTCAACGCGATCTCGCTTGATGATGAAGTCAATCGCATTTCCATTGGCCTTGCATCCAAAGCAGTAGAAAAACTGCCGCGCCGGACTGACGTGGAATGAGGGAGATTTTTCCGAATGAAACGGGCAAAGTCCGAGATAATCCTTGCCGCGTTTTTTCAATCCAACGGTCTGACCAATCAACTGCACGATATCCGTCGCGGCTAGAACCTGGGCTTTGTGATCCGTCCTGTCTTGTGGACGGTCACCAGACCGGTCTGAAAAAGTTTTCGTAGATGCCATCGACACCCCAGACAGAGTTGAAATCGAGCGTAAGTTGTACTCTATAATGGGCTACGACATATTATACTGGCTGCGGTACGGAAATATAGCAGCCCCGGGTAAAGGGGTCAACTTTTTCGGGGAATTTCAACAGGCTTCAACAGGACTTAGTTTTGTGGGGTCCGCTTTAGCGCGTGGGAATTTTTTAGGTGTTGTGGGCGTCTCGCCTGCGTTTTCTTCAGACGAAAGCACGGGCGTGGTGCCCATGCCACCATTTTTTCCCATGCTCTAAAACGGACGAAATTTTTCCTTGAAAAACGCCAAAGGTGTACTGCGATGCACGCGTGTTATTTCGTCATTCGCCGTTCCAGTTTTGCGCGAATCAGCAACAGATAGATTCGCTGCAATCGTTCACTTAGCAGATTGGGTATCGGCCCGTCCAGCGCGGCGAATTTGTCCGCATGATTTTTTAAGTAAGCCGCGATCTCCTCATTCCGAACGGGTAACTCGACACTGAATGGGTCGTCATCCAGGCCGCACAGGGCAGCCGCGAGACGTTGGTGGATCGTGAAATTGGCGACGAGCGCGGTCTTAAATTTGTCCCGGCCGGAATCGACGAGATTCTGCGCATCTTCAATCAGCGTTACAAGTCCAAACGTACCTGTCCGTTGAGTGGGGGGGATGAACGGTGGTTTGGTTTCAAACCCGGAAGGCTGAGTTGAAGGCGGAGGAAGTGTGGAGGGTATGTCAAACTCATATCGACGAAGCCATTTTCCTTCATACTTCGGCAACTTCCCAATCGCCGTCGCTGCCTCGAGGAGCGGTTTGGACCAGGAACTGATTTCACCTTCGCGCGCGGGTGGATCGCCGAACATGACATACGATGCCAACAAAATCTGCATGGCCTGGCGTGACGCAAGCACATCAATTCCCGGAGGATATTCCGGCAGACGTTGGGAAAAGTATCCATCCAGCCCGTAAGCAGTCGCCCAAAGCGGTCCGGCGAGCCTTGAAGAATTGCCCAGCCGCATGCGGAGCAACAGTTGGATCGAGTGCTCGAAGGATAGACGCGTGCGGACGTCTCCAAGTACATCCGCGGCGAGCAGCATGACAAAGACCGAGTCGCGAAAGTCGGAGGTATCCAGCCGAATGAGGCGCGCGGCATCTTTGGGTGCCGTAGTGGGGGGATACCCTTGCGGCCAAGCGCCGGACGAACCTTGCTGTTTCAACAACCAGCTCAACGGTGCGGCCGCAAATCGGCGAAGCGTTTCGTCCTTTCCGCCTGTGTCATCCAGCAGGCTCAAATAAAGCGCGAGCGCCGCCCGCGACGCAGCGCGATTCGGGATCAGCAATGACGGATCGTGTCCACCGCCCCCGGAGGGTGAGAACAGCGGATTGGCTGGAATCTGGCCGGTTGGCTGCTGGGCGGCGGCCATCCCGCGGGCGGCGTTGTACCCGGCTTCTTTAAACGAGGCACGCTCCAGAAAATCTCCTGCCCAGTACAGCACGAACCCCGCGCCGGCAGTTCCAGGCGGTTCAAACGTAATGGCCTGCGCGCCCGCCTTTGGCTTTGCCGGCGCACCTGTCTCGACCCACGCCCATCCGTAGGGCCGTTTTATTGCAAGTGAAATTAAATCATCGCACTCGCGTGATAATTGATCGGAATAATGATTCGACGCGAATGCCGGTGCACATTCCGAAAAAACAAGAAGGACTATGACAAGCCGGAGGCGGAAGCCGCAGGCGACGCACCGGGGTCTTCGCGCGCCTCGGGAGAAGAACCCGGTGCGTCGCCTACCGCTTCCGCCTACGGCTTGTGAGTCAGTGGATTTTATCGGCACGTCAACCTCCGTTTGCGTCGAACCGTCGGATCAAGGTACATTGCCGCGTTGGAGTTTCAATGAATCGATTCACGCTCAATATTTCAACCGACGGCAGCACCGACATCGTGAACCTCTCGCAGGATCTGGCGAAACAGATACGCGATTATCACGGAGACGGACTAGTTCACCTATTTGCCGTCGGAAGCACTTGCGCGCTAACGACAATTGAATTCGAACCAGGACTGGTCAAATCGGACTTTCGTACCCTGATGCAAAAACTCATTCCCGACGACGCTCGGTATGAACACGAAATGACCTGGAACGACGACAACGGACATAGTCATCTGCGGGCCAGCTTGATCGGGGCAGAAGTCACGATCCCGTATTCCAAAGGCAAACTTTTAATGGGCGACTATCAGCAGGTGGTGTTGATCGATTTTGACACCCGGCCTCGAAAACGAACGATTATTGGAACGGTAATGACCTGATGAAGTTCAAGAAAAATTTGCACAATCTTCATCATTTCTAAACACGTCTACCATGATGTGTGCCGACATTTTCGCGATCCGCGCCGCGGGCGCTGCTTTTTGAAATTTTTTTACAGGAGTCTCTCGAATGAAGCGTTATCTGATGTTGTTGGCCGTTCCTCTCTTGGCAATGGGCTGTGCGAATGAAGAACCAGCTTCGCCCAAATCTGTTTACGTGCCTGCCCCGACGCAGGTAAAGACACCCGCGCCGACAACTGTCAGCGTGGCGGCTCCCAAGCCTGCGCCCGCCCCCAAGGCCTACTTTGAAACCAAAAAAGACGGCACCATGTATGTCTTTGGGAGCTTCGCCTCCATGAAAGCATTTAACCAGGGCGGCACCGGTTTGCAGTGGATCAAAAAAGACGGCCCCAACGGAGAACCTGTCGCGATGGAATCAGGCTCCGACCAACTCAGTGATTCGCTCTGGGGCGAATACGTGAAGTCTCATCCCAAGAAAGTCGCACCGTGATGAATTGTTAGTTATTCGAGTCAGTTGATAGTTGATAGTGAATTACTATCAACTATCAACTATCAAGCAGCAACTTCCCTCACGCGTTATTCAACGCGCGACTTTGTTCCTCGAGCCTCTGCACCAGTTCAATTGCTTCTTCCTCCCGATCCCCCACGCTACTGGTCCAGAGCAGTCGTTCATTACGGCCTGTTGCCTTTTCGATCCGCCTGCAAGCGCTGATCACCGTGCTGTGATTGCGTTTGCCCATCCGCATGCCAATTTCCGGGAAACTGAGCTTTGCCGTTTTTCGAATCAGGAACATCGCGACACTTCGGGCAAGGCTGATCGTCCGCTGACGCCGACCGCTCATCAGATCTTTATGTTCCAGGCCAAAATAGGTGCAGGTTGCCTGCAGGATATTTTCCGGTTTCACCGGTGCGACCAATTGTCGATCCAGATCACCCAGTGCATCCTGCGCGAGTGCGGCATCGGCGGGGCGGCCGGTGAGTTTCACATGCGCATTGATTCGAGTGATGGCCCCTTCCAGCTCACGAACGTTCTGTGTCACTCGACGGGCAACCCATTGCAGCACTTCTTCCGGCAAGTGCAGTCCACCGCGCAATGAGATGGCCCGAAGAATATCGCAACGACTGGCGAAGTTCGGTGGGTCAATGCGAACGACCATCCCGCTGACGAACCGATTGATCAGTGATTCCCCAAATTCCTCGATCATCTTCGGGTGATTGTCGCTGGCCATCACCACTTGTCGTCCGGCGGCTTCGATGGCGTTGAAGGTGTGTAAGAATTCTTCCTGTGTCGCTTTTTTCCCACCGAGGAAATGGACATCGTCGATCACCAGTAGATCGAGATCGCGCATTTTTCGGCGAAACACATCGAGCTTGTTCCCGCGCAAGGCCGAGAGAAATTCGTTCGTGAATTCTTCACCGGTGAGATAGAGCCACCGTTTGGTTGGATGGAACTCGATGAATTTCTTGCAGATGCCCTGAAGCAGATGGGTCTTGCCCAGTCCGCAATTCCCGTGGATGAAGAGCGGGTTGTATTGCACCCCGGGAAATTCCGCGACATAGATCGCGGCGTTGTAAGCCAGGTGGTTGCTGCCACCGACGACGAAGGTCCCAATATCGTGCCTCAGTTTCGGTCGAACCGAAAGGCTGCTGACCGATAAACGATCACCGCGCCCCTGCCCTGCATTCATCGCGGAAAACGAGTTGGCGGGGTTGATCGTTGGGTTGATCGGTCGAATCGGTTGGCTTACGGCAGCGACGTTGCGACTGGGTTTAATCGTCGGCGCGCCGTCGATCATCATCACGGGACGGGAAGTTCGCGATTTACCCATCTCCGCCGCCACACCTTCGTTTTTCGGCAGGTCAACTCCGACGACGTCGAAGAGTTCCGGCATGACCTGGAAGTGAACCGTCAGCGGCCCGCCCAGCACTTCGTGAGCGGCTTCCTGAATCGGCCGCGTGAAATTTTTGCCGATCCATTCGCTGATAAAATCATTCGGTACGGCGATCTCCAGGCTATCGTGCTTCAAATCGAGGCGTGTGGAGTTATTAAACCAAACGTGAAAACGTTGTTGGCCGACGCGCTGAGCGATGGCATCGGCCAATCGCTCCAGTTGCGGATCATGTGCGTTGATGCAGCTCACGGCGAACTCCTTCGCGAAGGACAAGCCTTCGGTCCCGAACAACTCCATTCCTTTGGGCCGCGGTTTGTCGTGTGCGACAAACGTTAACCCAACTCGGACAGCACATCGCGGCAGCTTCTCCAGGGCTGAGCGTGCGCACGTTCGATCCGCCCTGGGACTCCACAACTTGAAAGCGCGATAAGAGCGCACCAAGAGCAAGCCACCAGTCTCCCGGCGGGTTCGGGCCTCCTGCCCGGGCTTTCAATTCATCCGTGAGTTCGCATCCTGCGGTGTGATCGGTAGAGTCCGAAAGAGACGTGTGAACGTCTTTTCCTTCCCGTGTTTGAAGCTCGCTCTCCAATTCCAGCGAGCTTCCGGTCTGCCCAGACCTGATAGCACGGTTCTTATCGGACTCTATTCATCCATGAAACTGTGATGAAGAACGCGTTAAACTTCATTGAACGCATCACTCATCACCGGGGGCAGAAAATAGTCTGGGTTGCCTGTACTGGCAAGGGGAATTTTATTGGATTTTCCATGCACAACGACTCTTGCATCGGCAGTTCTCGTGTGAAGTGACCAATGAAATTTTTTCATCCACGGGTTGTACACAAGGTTATCGGAGTGCGGGTGTAACGCGTGGACAACTCGAGTGAGCCGCAACCATTATTTAACGCTAACCCGTCTTGGTTTTCTGTATATCCGCACGCGGAGCAGTTGGAAGCAGGCTTGGATCTAAAACCGCGCATCGCATGCAGTCGAGCGAGTTGCGTCGTCGAATCATCTCGCTCATGCTAACAGCGCGAAGAACTACAATTGCGTTCGCGACGCGGATCCTTGGAGTTTGCGTCGTTCAAAAACGATGTCATTGCAACAGCGGGCTATCCGGGGCAAGGCGAAATGATCTCCGGGCCGCTCAATCTGCGTGAACCGGGCCACATCCCACCGGATCGTGTTCTGGGCGCGGCCGCGACGGCCGGTACGGGCCTATTCATTATTTTTCTTTTGGTCTCGTATTTGACGAGAAAGAAAACGCCGGTTGGCTGAGTTTTCAAACGGAATCTTTATTCGATTTCCGAAGATTTCGCATGAGCGCCAACTTGGAATTAACACGATTCATGCCGTGACGGTAGTAGAGCTTCAGGGCCGGGACATTTTGGGCATCCACCGCCAGCGACAGCCGTTTGTGTTTTTCCATCGCGACAGTTGCCATCGCCTGCTGCATGAGCAATTCCCCGAGCTTCCTGCCGCGCGATTCGGGAGGCAGGCCGAGATAGACCAGCTCCATCTGGTCTTCGTTCTTCCCTGATGATGCCAGCAGCAGCACCCCCAACGACTCCTCGCCCTGACAAAGCAGCGACCAGTGGTTCGGATCGAACACACCGCTGGCTTTGTGAGCGTCGAGGATGTCCTTGATGTCGCGCATCCCATTGAGCGCCGGGCAATCGAGGCTTTGCTGATAGCTGGCCAGGATCGTTCGTTCGAACTGTTCATGCGATTCTTGCGAATAGCAAACCCATCGAAAATTCGGCGGCAGAAGTGGGGGCGCGAGTTTGGGTCCTGGGATGCCTTGCAGGTAAATCAGCTCGGCCATCAGGTCGAATCCGGCGGTGGTATAAACCCGTTGTATCACCTCGTCGCCCGGATCGAGGAGTACTTGAGCCAGATCGACGCCTCGCAGGATCGTTGCCTGACAAACCGCATCAATCACGCGCGATAGAACGGGTTCGCCTGTCTTCGAGGACGGCATCGAATGGAATATCAAAGCCGTGTGACCCGGACTTAAAATCGGGAGGGCGGCGAGGGTTATTTTCCCGTCCTGCTCCGCGACCCGAAGCAGTCCGAGATCGATTCCGCGTTCGTCGGCGAAAGACAGAAATTCAGTGACGTGCTGATCCGTGATGTCCTGCCCCTGATTTCCGAGAATGAGTCGAATGGCAGAGTTGATTTCGGTTGCATTGGCGGCGCGGATGATCGCCGACGGGTCGTCTGATGCGCGACCGTCTCGCCAACCGAGAAAGTTTGACAGGATTCCCAAGCGCCGTCACAATAGCACCCCGATGCGAGCTTTCCAGCCCGCAATCCCTGAATTTCTGGCCACCGCGGAGTTTACACCATGAGATCTTCCCTCCGAAAGTTGCTTCTTTGTGCCGCCATCGGGTTCTCGTCCATCTTGGCTTCCACCTTGCTCGTCCGCACCGTGTCGGCCTTTCCGAAGCCAAGCGTTTACCCTGTCTCCTGGGATCTTAAATTCCAGCACACCGTTCCCAAGCGCATCGTTGTCATTACACCCGGCACCAATGTCCCGGTGGCGTACTGGTATATGCCATTTACGGTCACCAACCTGACGGATCAAGAACAGAAGTTTCTGCCCGTATTTGAGATGGTAACCGGCGATGGAAAAGTAATCCGCAGCGAGAAAAATGTGCCGAGTGCTGTTTTCGATGCCATCAAAAAACGGGAACGTCGATCAAGTATTGAACCGCTGGAAAAAATCAGCGGGAGGCTATTGCTCGGTGAAGATCAGGCGCGAGACGGTGTCGCGGTCTGGCCGGAACCCTCAACTCGCATGGGCACCTTTGACATTTACGTCGGTGGCCTGAGCGGTGAATCGGTTTTCATGAAAGATGGCGAAGAAGTCGTCATCAAAAGTTGGATCAAGACCAGCGAGGAAGACCGCAAAAAACTCAAGACGCTTTACAAGACGCTCCAACTGACCTACCAAATCCCCGGTGATGAAATCAAGCCTGAAGAAGATGTGATCGTCTCCAAAGGTGAAGAGTGGGTCATGCGATAATCAATCAATCCGGCAGGGCCACCTCCGGTGACCCTGCCCACCCGCACATCCCGTTATTGAGGGAAAAAAAGAGTGAGCCCCGACGAAATTGACACTTTTATCGAAGGCGAACCTTTCGTCCCTTTTCGGGTAACGCTTGCCAGCGGCGATCAATTTGTGATCAACAACCGGCATCGCGTTTTTACGTCGGGACTCACCCTCGTCGCCGGCTTATCTGATGATCCGAATGATCGGCGCGGTAAACAACTGAAGCTGATTTCCATCCCCAATATCGTAATGGTTGAGCAAATCGATGGAACCAGGCCACCTGATCGCCGTCGACGCAGAAAGTAATCACTTGTCAACTTGCAACCATTGATCGTCCCGAGTATCATCCCCACCCCGCCTCCAACCGGTGGGTTTCTTTTTCGTTTGAACGAAATAGACGAAGTAGACAATTGTCGCTGAATTTGAGGTGACCTATGGCTCATAAGAAAGGCGGCGGTTCTTCACGGAACGGCCGCGATAGCAATCCGCAATACCTGGGCATCAAAGCCTATGGCGGTCAAGTGGTTCAGGCTGGTTCAATCATCGTCCGCCAACGCGGGACGAAGTTTAACCCCGGTTTCAATGTCGGTATCGGTAAAGACGATACCCTCTTCGCCCTGCAGGATGGCAAGGTTGAATTCCAAGGCAGCAAGGTGCATGTTCGCACGGAGGCTGTCGCGGAAGTCGCAAGCTCTGCATCTGCCTAAAGAAATTTACGAGTGTTGAGACGGAGGACTGGGACGAGGTGGTATTACCTCGCTCCAGTCCTTTGTCCTTTTACCTTAGTCCGATTGCCCCATGTTCATAGACGAAGCTGAAATCCACATTAAAGCCGGCGATGGTGGGGCGGGCTCCGTCTCCTTTCGCCGCGAAAAATTCATCCCCAAAGGCGGCCCTGATGGCGGCGACGGGGGCGATGGAGGCAGCGTTATTTTCGTTGCCGACCCGGGCAAGGACACACTCCTGGATTTCTCCGGTAAGCACCACTGGAAAGCCGAGCGCGGTGAAGCCGGGATGAGCAAAAAAATGTACGGCAAAGATGGCGAGGATCTGATCATCCCCGTTCCACCCGGCACGCTCATCTACGATACCGAACACAATATTCTCATCGCCGATCTGAACGAACCCGGCCGAAAGCTCGCGATTGCCCGCGGTGGTAAGGGTGGGCGCGGAAACTTTCATTTTAAAAGCTCCACGAATCAAGCCCCGCGTTATGCCGAACCCGGCACGGAAGGGCAGGAGCGCAAGCTCAAACTGGAATTGAAGCTGATCGCCGACGTTGGTTTAGTCGGAATGCCGAATGCCGGCAAAAGCACGCTGCTTCGCTGCATTTCCGCCGCACGTCCCAAGGTGGCCGATTACCCGTTCACCACGTTGGAGCCGCAACTGGGCATCGTTGAATTGATTGGTGATCGTCGGATGGTGTTCGCCGATATCCCCGGATTGATCGAAGGTGCCCAGCAAGGGGCCGGCCTCGGTCATGCGTTTCTGAAGCACATCGAGCGGACCAAAGTCATCGTCCACATGCTCGATCTGTACCCGAGCGACAACTCCAATCCCGCCGACAACTACCGAACCATCCGCAAGGAGCTCGAAGCCTTCAGCCCACTATTGGCCGAGAAACGCGAGATTGTCGCTCCGAATAAAATCGATCTTTCGATCGATGATGAAGCGATCGATCAACTCCGCAAGGATCTTCCCGGCGTTGAACTTTTCCCCATCTCCGGCGCCAGTCGCGCCGGCGTGGAAAAACTGCTCGAATCACTCTGGGGAATCCTTAAAGAAATGAAGCTGGCTGAACCGGTTTGACCGGTGCGTTTGTAAAGTATCCAGCGGCATGGGCGTCTCGCCCGTGCTTTTTACTGAGTTTTGTACGGTGGGTTTACCCACCCACCATCCGTGTCACTTGTCCAATCGGTGGGCGGGCGCACCACCTTACGGATCAGGTAATTTTTCACCTTCGCCGCAGCGCCAGAATCAACTCGACTTCCCCCGCCGGCCGCTGCAACAGTCTGGCGATTTCCTGAGCCGACCGACCTTCATTCGCCAGCAAATAAATATCCGCGTGCCGAGTCTCGACCGGCGACTCCGCATTCTTGGATGCCGACGGTTGAGCCTCGGTCAAAGCCGCCAATTCGGTGGGATCAATTTCCTTCGACGGATACATTCGCGATGCGTCGCTCGTTATGCGACCCGCGGAATGATTTGCGGCTTCAAGCCTCGCCAGCTTTTCATCCGCTTCTTTCATCAACGTTTCCAGCTTGGCCGCCCGGGTATCCAGTTGCCCGGTAATCTGTCGAGCCATCGCCGCAAGCTCGACGATCAGATTCGACATCTGCTCTTCCACATCGCGCTGCCGGGTTAACGGGAAAGTCGGCACGCCTGAAAGCGGATCTTTCCGCTTCTTTGGCCGCATGATCAGGTAGATCGCGCCGACCCCCATGCTGGCGACCGTGAGCCAGACGGTCTGATCGGACATTTGCGGAATCGTGAATGACAGTATCGACATGCGGCCAGCATCGTGCGATGGAAAGCGGGGCAATGCAAGAGGACTTCACGCGAGAAAGCGAAATCCGAAATCTGAATGGCGAAATCAGAAAAAACATTTGAATTGGGGAAGATCGAGGCAGATTAATTACCACACGCGATTGCGTGCCCGGAAATTCGTAGGTTCCGCTGTGCTGAACATCTTTCCAGGGCTCGCGATACTTGTTCCGCACAGCGGGACCTACACTGATCGCGCAAGATTATTTAGACATCCTGAATCTGTACTCCACCTGCCGCGATCCACGAAACCGTTTTCCGCCCCTGAATACTATCCGCTTCATCCAGCATCGATCCTCCGGCGGTGATCGGGGTGTTGCTCCAAACACCGTTCGATAGGCGGGCGTGTTCGATGTCTCCACCGAAGTAATTGTAATACAGAATGTCAGCGGCACCGGTGTTGTCAAAGGCAAGATTGGCGGCCATTCCGTGGGCGCTTCCGTTGACCTGTTGGACGAACCAACTGCTTCCGTTGCTGCGGGCGTACATGAGGTTGAGATTGTACGCATCGTTGTAAGTGACTTCGGGAAGATGTGCGGCATCAAACGCCAGCGACAAGGCTCCGCCGGCGGCATGGGTCGTGGTGTCGATCACGCCGACCTTCCACGAGCCACCGGTACTGCTGGCGTACTTGTACCAGCTCTTGCTGAGATCCTGATAGGCCACGCCAATCACACCGGTGGCTTTGTCGTAAGCGATGCTGGGGACGAATCCAACGTTGCCTTTGGTATCGACGGCCGTGATCGTCCATTTGCTGCCATTGAGGGAGGCGACGCGAAGGTCGAGCGCACTGGCCGCAAAATAGGCAATGTAAGGTTTGGCGGCGTTGGTGTAGACCAGTGACGGCTGCCATCCCGTGATACCCGAAGCGTCGACCGTAGAGATGCTCCATGCCGCGCCGCTGAAATGTGCGTATTTCAGACGACCTGCACCCGCGTCGTAGTAGGCGATGCCGGGAAGCCCGTACGCATCAATGGCGATAGACAATTGCGTTCCGGCCTGCGGTGAAGCATCCAATGTGACAACCGCGTTCCAGGTTCCGTCGGCGTTGCGCATCGCATATTTGAGCGTTTGGGTCGTGCCGTCGTAGTACGCCAGGTGCAATCGACCGTACGGATCGTACGCAATCTTGGCGTTCGTCGCATTCTGACCGACAACCGGGTTGGCGGGGGCGATGTTGATGGCCGAGGCACTGATCGACACACCATAGGAATTGGCCAGGGTCGTCGGGGAGGATACCAGAATGTAATACGTCCCGGCGGCGAGTTGTTGGGTCGTGCCGCCCGCCGGAATGTTGGCAAGCGTATTGCCTGGGGTATTCAGCAGAGTGGCCGTCGCGGTATCACCGGTTCCGTAATTGATCGCCACGCTCACGTTGGACGTTTGGCTTAATGTGAATTTGTAATAATCGGGCAAGCCTGCGATAAGCGATGCACCGCTGAATTGGCCCACGCCGTTGCTCAATGCGATGGCCGTGGCATGGGCGGCGTCGTGATTGGTCGTCGTGCTCACCGAGCGCTGCATCGTGACGGTATAGGTGCCCGGCAAGGTTGCGCTTCCTCCCGTGGCTAGCAGGTAATAGGTGCCTGCACCGAGCGTGAGAGTCGGCCCGCTGCTGACGTTGGCGAGGACGGCACCGTTCACATCAAGCAGTTGAGTGGCGGGTGCAGCGCCTCCGACGGCCGAGATTTGGAACGTCACTGACGCGGCCGTGTTCAACGTGAAACTGTAAAAGTCCGGCGTGTAAGACAGGCTGATCAAACCCCCTAATTGGACGACATTGTTGGTGAAGGTCAGTGGGACAGCCGTGGCGGCAGTGTGGTTGTTGACGGGGTTCGCATCCAACACCGCAAGCTTTAATGCCGCATCGAGATTCAATAATGGAAAAGAATTGCCGGTGACTGAATCGTGAACGGGCGTGCCGCTGGCTTTGAGAATCTGAATGATCTGGGCCGGAGTAAAGGCCGGATCGATCTGCTTGATGAGCGCAGCCGCTCCGACCAACTGCGGAGAGGCAAAGCTGGTTCCGTTGGCGTAGTTGATGTAATAGACGCCGGCCAGATTTGGATCGGTCGGGAATTCGTAAGGGGCAATGATGTTTTCCGCCGGCGCGAGGACGTCGTTCAGGACACCGCGCGAGCTGAAGGAACTGATGGCGCCGGCACTGTTGACGGATGCAATAGAGTAAACATTCACATCGGCCGCAGGGTAGTCGATGCTGTTGGGAGCTTTGGCCCCGGAATTGCCCGACGCCGATCCGACAAACACACCCGCGGCGGTGAGGGTGGCAAATTTTCCCTGCAGTTGTTGATCAATCGCGAGATTTTTATCGCCGGTGAGAGCCGTATCGGTGAAGTTTTGATTGGACCCAAGTGAGATATTCACGCCGACGATGTTGTAAGTGGCCTGGTTGGCGATGACCCAGTCCAATGCCGTTGAAATGCGGGCGGCCTGCGGAGCCCAGGCGGTGGTTGCGCCACTGTCGGCACGCAGGATGATCAGTTGAACTCCCGGGGCAATGCCTTGGCCGCGCGTGCCGTCGCCGCTGAAGGTGAACGGATCACCCCCGAGAATCCCCGCGACCCCAGTTCCATGCCCATCGGTATCGAGCGCGGTCGTATTGCTCGCGAAAAAATCTTTGAAAATGAGGTTCTTGCCTGCAAATGCGGGGTGATTGGGATCGGCTCCGGTGTCGATGACGACCACGGATTCCCCTGCCCCGGTAATCTGGGGGAAGTCTGTGACGGCCTGATCCTGGTGAATCAGCACCGCATTAAAATTCCAGGGAGTGCCGCTATACATCCAGCGGGATTCCAACGCTTCAAACAGCGAAGCGGTAGTGACTTCAGAAAGCTGATTTTTGGACAATGTCAACTTTTTAATCATGGTGCTTTGGACCCAGGTGTTCATTCGGCCAATAACCCGTTCGCCGGTGAAACATCCACCGACGGGATTCCTGGAGTTTACCTCATCTTCGACCTCATGACGGCAATACGTAAGGACCGAAGGCCTGCATCTCGCCGTTAAGCCATCCGATAAACGAGGTTGCCGATACAGAACGCTTGAGTTTCGATATTAGTTCGATGGTTGCAAGCGACAAAAGCCATGCACTAATTGCATTGAGCCTGGGAAAGATTGGTGGCATGGGCGTCTCGCCCGGTGCTTTCTTCAGATGATAACGCGGGCGAAAAGTCCACGCACCTAAAATCTCCTATAACTCACATAGAAATTGAAGATTAAGCCTTGCTATTTGCTCACGGTTTGTTTACATTCCCCGTTTCATGACCCATGCGATACCAACCATTTCGCGCGGCCATCTGGTGATGGCCGGCGTTGGCAAGACCTTTCCCGGGACTTCTAGTCCCGTGCTCAAGGACATTAACCTGACCTGCAAGCCGGGTGAGTTTGTGGTGGTTGTCGGGCCCAGCGGTTCGGGCAAAAGTACGCTTTTGAACATCGCCGCGGGAATGACCGGGCTCGATGCCGGCACGGTGACCCTGGATGGTAAATCCACTCATTCACCCGGGCCTGATCGGGCGATGGTTTTTCAGGATCACGGTCTGTTTCCCTGGCTTAACGCCGAGCAAAACATCGGATTCGGTCTGAAAATGGCGGGGATGGCAAAGTCCGAACGGTTGGATCGCGTTGAATCCGCGCTCAAAATGGTTCATCTGACCCATACCCGAACCAAATTAATCCACGAGCTTTCCGGTGGCATGCGGCAGCGGGTAGCGATCGCCCGGGCATTGGTCATGGACCCCGCCGTGCTGCTGATGGATGAACCGTTTGCTGCCCTGGATGCCCAAACCCGTACGCTGTTGCACGAGCAGTTGCAGGAGCTTTGGTGCCAGTCGCATAAGACGATTCTGTTCGTCACCCATTCGGTCGGCGAGGCAGTGCGGTTGGCCGATCGAATCATCGTGCTGCATGCCCATCCCGGTCGAATTCGTCGTGTGGTCAACGTGGATTTGCCACATCCTCGATCGTTCGACAGTGCGGATATTTCGATGCTCGTCACGCTTGTGCGAAAAGAGATTGAAGACGAAGTGAACCGCCTGAATCGCGAAATGGCCATCGACTACTGGAAGCCCGATGTCCAGAGTAAGAAAAAGAGCGAAGTGAACGGAGAAGGCGATGGAATCTAGCAGAATGAAAGCAGCATTTTCTAGAACACAAAGGGAACTTGTTCCCTGGAACCGCTTTTTCGCCGGGTGCCAAAGGTCGCGGCACTCCGAGACCTCTGCGCGTCAATCGTCGAAGAGCACACGTCTCGGAGTACCTCAACCCGTGGCACCCGGCTTGTGTTTTGTAGGAGCACTGTTTGCCGTCCTTCTGCTCACCGGTTGCCAACGCGCGGACCAATCCAACGCCAAAGCGGAAACCACAACGACTCCTCCTAAGGAAGTCCGCCTGGGATACTTTGCCAACCTCACCCACGCTCAGGCGGTGCTCGGGGTGGATTCCGGTGAGTTTGCCTCGGCGATATCTCCGATCCAGCTAAAGACAAAGGTATTCAACGCCGGACCTTCGCTCATGGAAGCCCTTAGTGCCGGTGCAATTGATGTGGGATATGTCGGCCCTGGGCCGGTGTTAGCCAGCCATGGCAAGAGCAAGGGCGAAGCGGTGCGCGTCATCTCGGGAGCTGCGGCGAACGGTGTCATCATCGTGGCGCGAAAGGATTCGGGAATTAAGACGCTCAAGGATCTCGTGGGCAAGCGTATTGCCACGCCGCAGCACGGAAATACGCAGGACATTGCCGCGCGTCATTACGTGACTCAAGAACTTGGCCAGAAAGATCACTCCAATGTGATCGCCGTTTCCAACGCTGAGCAATCCGCCATGATGCAGCGCGGTGCCATCGATGCCGCCTGGGTTCCCGAACCCTGGGGCGCGCGTCTTATTGCTGACGTCGGCGCAAACCTCATCGCCGAAGAAAAAGATCTCTGGCCAACTAAGAATTTCTCCTTAACCGTCGTCGTCACGACACCGGAGTTCCTGAAGGCGCATCCGGACATCATCGAGAAACTGCTTGGCGTTCATCGCCGATGGACGATGCGACTGAATCAGGATGGCCCGGCTCAGTTGCCTGCGCTTGGCGAGGCACTCTTTAAGCTGACGGGCAAGAGGCTTCCGGCCGACGTGGTGCGCGAGGCCTTTAGCCGCGTGACTTTTTCGGATGATCCAATGGAATCTACTTTCGCAG
>JBBRMF010000041.1:0-28043 GCA_038230975.1 Tepidisphaerales bacterium | reverse complement strand
TTATAGTACAGAAAATGCGGGTGACGGTTTCCAGTCGACCGCCTTGCCAGCACTGAAAACGCGACTCGAAGAAGATGTGGGTAAAGATGAGAGTACGCCCACCCTACGCTTCCGGACGAAGGGATACGGCGGGGGGGCAAAGCAATCTATTGGAATATTTCCTCGAATTGGAATGGATTTGTGACGAACCAAACATCGATTCAAGGCGTTTCATTCAACGATCGCGGCAACGCTTCGGCAAAAATGAATGAACGGCAGTATTATCAGGCCTCTTAATAAAACGGCAGCTTAGGATGCGTGATATTGCTAAGTCGCGTATCATCTGATGGCCTTGCTGATTATGCCGATGATAAGACTTCGGACAGATGCAAAGAATGCTCTGTCTTGACCTGTATGTTAATCTAAGTAGGCTCCAACGCTTGGCCTTGGAGAACTGATTTGATGTAGGAGTTTGCGATGACTTTATCGACCTTATCCTCAAGATTGACATTCCGCTGGCTTGCGCAGTGGGTGATCGCGATGGCGATTGGTTTGTTCGCGACGCATGCACCCACCTCTGCGGAGGGAAAAGGCGCTGAAAAAGGGACCAGTCGGATGATCGAAACGGGGATTACGCTTCCTGCCGACCTGAAACCGCGCGAACTTCGATTCAAGACGTTGGGCCTGATTAAGACCGTGAACGTTAAAGAAGGTGACGAGGTAAAGGCCGGCCAGGTCTTGATGGCCCAGGATGATACCGAAGAATTAGCCGAGCTGGATGTTCGTACGAAGGATGCGACCGAAATTCGAATCAAAGGTGCCGAAATCAGCAGCCGGGCGAAGCAGGCAGAATTAAAACGCATCAAGAAAATTCACGATCAGGATGCCCAAAACGACGCCGAATTTGAAAAAGCCCAGGCGGAGGCGGAGCTTGCCGAATTGAATATTTTTCAGGAAAAACAGGAGCTGGAAATCAAAAAGGCAAAGGTGGTGCAGCAGCAAAAGGTCGTTGATCGGATGACCTTGCGCAGCCCGATCGATGGCATTGTGCAGGCGGTTGACGCCCATGTGGGAGAGATGGTCGACCCCAGCAAACCTGCGGTCGTCACGATCGTCAACAATACACCTTTGGTCGTGGAAGTGTTTGTTCCCACGGCTATTCGTTTGCAATTAAAGCTTAAACAAACGCTTCGGGTCAGCTATGATGAAAAGGACTGGAAAGAGGCAAAGGTCAGCTTTTTACCCCCCATGGCCGACGCAAGTAGCAATGTCCAGAAGATTCACTTGACGACCGCCAACGCTGAGGCGAAAGCGTCCGGGTTCCAGATATTTGTTGAATTGCCGCAGGTTGAAGTGGCCAAGCAATAGATCTTCGAGATTGGGTAATTCCCAGATCATCGGAAAAAAATCACTGGCTCTATAAGTTAGATTTATTTCGCGGGATTGCATATGGCATCAGGAATAGTTGAATCATCTTCACAGGACGCCGCTCAACAGCCGCAACAGGGCGGGGGAAGGTCGAAATTGGTGCAGCGATTACTCGGCTCGTCCGGTGATTTACCCCAATTCTTAAATGATCTCCTAAACACAATGGCCGTCGTTGTTGCCGGCACTGAAGCTGCGGGCTTTCAGATTGATCGCGGTGGAGAAACCGGTCAGGAAACGGTTCTTCGTCCCATTGCCCATTTGCGTCCCGATGAAAGTGATCAGGAAACGCGCGTCGCCGCCATCAAAGCCTTCCAGGAAATCATTCTCCCTTGCGTTGAACAAGGTAAAGACGGAGCGATTGAAGTCGGCGCGCCCGATGCCGGTGAACCCCAGTATTGTCTCGTTACCCTTCTGCGCAGCGGCACGGTGATCGTGGCCGCAACCGCAGTAATCACCCGCGCCCGTGATGTCGAACGCGCCCGTCAACGGCTCACCTCCATGCAACTGGTGGCCGGTTACTTTGAATTATTCCAACTCCGCCGTGGCGCAATCGAAGCCCGCACCGTCGCCCAGAGCCATCAGAATGTTCTGCAGCTTGCCACGGCCGTCGGCACCGCTGAAGGCTTTGAATCGGCGGCGATGAACCTCTGCAACGAGCTGGCCAATCGCACCGGAGCCACGCGCGTCTCACTGGGCTGGCTCAAGGGTAAGTACATCAAACTTCGCGCATTATCCCACACGGAAAAATTCGACAAAAAACAAGAGCTAATCGTTCAGCTTGAAAAGGTGATGGAGGAGTGTCTCGATCAGGAAGAACCCGTCAAATATGAATCTGACGGCCAGCGTTCCGACAACGTCACTCGTGCTGCCGAAGCACTCTCCCGCGCGCAAGGCGGCAACAGTGTGTTGTCGCTCCCGCTGCGTCGCAAAGATGATGTGGATGGCGTTCTAACGCTCGAATTTGCCCCACCCGCAAAACTCCCCGAAGCCGTGGTTGAAGCGCTCGTCGTCGCCACGGATATCCTGACTCCACAGCTTCGCGATCGATACGAAAATGATCGATGGCTCGCCGTCAAAGCCGGCCATAGCATCCAGCATTTCGCTGGATTAGCCGTCGGCCCGAAACACATGCTCCCGAAGCTGGTGATCGCGTTGGTCATAGGCTTGGGGTTCTTCGTCACGTTCTTCAGGCCCATGTATCATGTCAGTGCCCCGTTCCAACTCACCGCCATCGGCAAACAACCGCTTTCGATCCCCTTTGAAGGAACCATTCAGGAGATCGGCATCAGTCCGCGAACCGGACGAACATTTCAGGCCGGCGATGAAGTGAAGGCCGGCGAGGTTCTGGCGGTGATGGATACCAAGCAATTGCACTTCCAACAGTACAGTGCCAAGTCCAAGGCGGCCTCCGCTCATGCCCGCGCGGATGCTGCCCGGGATGCCGCACGAACACAGCCCGGCAAACTCGCCGAGATGCGCGAAGCGCTCGAAGATGAGAAAGCTGCCAAAGCCGATGCTGATTTGGCGCAACTGGATATCGACGATGCCGAGATGAAAGCCTCTTTTGATGGCCTGATTATTCGGGCCGATGACCTGGACACCAAGCGAAACCTCGCCGTGAAAAAAGGCGACGTGTTGATGGAGCTGGCCAAGAAGGGTGAACTTCGGGCGGAATTGGCAGTCAGCGAAAAAGATATTCAGGAGATTCGCGAGAAAACTCAGCACGGCACGCTGGCGACCAGCAGTCTGCCCAGTGAATCCTTCGGCTTCACGATCGATCGCATCGTCCCGATGGGCGATGCCAAGGAAGGCGACAACGTCTTCAAGGTTTACGCCACTCTCGAAAAGAAGGCCGACTGGATGAAACCCGGCATGGCCGGTGAAGCCAGAGTCGACGTCGAAAAACGCCGCCTCGTCTGGATCTGGACACATCGGTTGGTCGATTTCCTCAAGCTCAAACTCTGGATGTAATCCGTAGGTTCCGCTGTGCGGAACAAGAATCGCGCGGCGTAGTAAGACGTTCCGCACAGCGGAACCTACGAAGCTCAGTCCGCACCCAGCGACTTGTAAACAATCATGGCCCAACTTCGCCCGACATTCTCTGAGTCCTGGTATCGCGTTGCGACTTTGAAGGCGCGTCTCCGTGGGTCAACGCAAATCTCCCGTCAGCATTATCGAGGCGAACGTTGGTACGTCGTGCGCGATCCGGCAGGAAATCAGTATCACCGCTTATCCTCCGCAGCCTACCGCTTCGTGGGATTGCTCGATGGCAGCCGCACCGTTGGCGAGGCTTGGGATTTGGTGGGGGGGCAACTGGCGGATGATGCCCCCACGCAGCCGGAAGTCATTCAGATTCTCACCCAGCTTCACGCCGCCAACCTGCTCGAAGCCAACATCACCGCCGATGCCGGTGTCCTGCTCCGCCGCCACAAGCAGATTCAAAAACGACAATTTCAGGGCAAGTTGATGAACATCATGTTCCCACGCATTCCGCTGTGGGATCCGGATCGCTTTCTCAAAAAGTGGATGCCGGTGATGAACTGGATCCTGAGCAAAGTCGGCGCAATCGTCTGGTTGGCAGTGGTCATCGGCGCGGTGGTTTCGTTGGTGCCGTATTGGACCGACTTGAAAGCCGCCGCCTCGCATGCTATCGACGCCAAGACCAATTCATTGAACTATATCTGGCTCTTCCTGACCTTCTGCAGCATCAAGTTGATCCACGAATTAGGTCACGCGTTTTCCTGTAGAAGATTTGGCGGGGAGGTTCACGAACTGGGCATCATGTTCCTGGTTTTTATTCCCGCGCCCTATGTGGATGCGTCGAGCGCCTGGGCATTGCCAAGCCGTTGGGCACGCATGTTTGTCGGTGCCGGAGGGATGATTTTTGAGCTGTTCGTCGCGGCGATACTGGCTTTCGTCTGGATTCAAACCCACAACGGTGCGTATCCGCTCGTCGCACAACTCTCTTATAACGCGATGCTGATCGCCAGCGTGTCGACCCTGGTCTTTAATGCAAACCCGCTGCTGCGTTACGACGGTTACTACATTCTTTCCGATCTGCTCGAGATTCCAAATCTCAGCCAAAAGGCAAAAGATTACACGCTCGGATTGATCAAGCGCCATATCTTCGGCGTAAAAAGCCCGCTTCCCCTGCCTCCTTTCGGGCAGAGGATTTGGCTGTTCATTTACTCGATTACCTCCGGTTTTTATCGCATTCTCGTGGGATTGACGATCATTCTCGTCGTCACCGGGCAAGTGCCGGTGCTCGGTGTCTTGATGGCTATTGGCGGGGTCATTACCTGGTTGGTGGTGCCGGTCGGAAAAATTCTCAACTATCTGCTGCTGGAACCCGAACTGCATCGCAAGCGATTCCGTGCAGTTACGTTTGTTGGCGGGGTTTGCCTGCTGATTTTCATCGTCGTGGGGTTGTTGAAATTCACCGTCCACTACGAAGCTACGGGCATGGCCGAGCCAGACAGCGAACATCGATTTGTCCTCAACGCCAAGGCCAGTGGATTCATCACTGAACTCATGGTCAAACCCGGCGACTGGGTGAATGAAGGCGACCCAATCCTGGTCAGCCGCGATGATTCACTCGTCCTCAATCTGCAGAAGCAAAAGTTTGAATGTGAATCCGTCAAAATTCACCGCGATGCCGCCCGCGCCGTCAATCCCAATCAATACATGGCGGACAAGGAACGCATCGTCGATTTGGAAAAACAAATCGCGATTATCCAAAGACAAGTCGACGATCTGACGCTCTATGCCCCGGCGGATGGCTACGTCGTCTCCGCATCAATGGATGAACTTAAAGGTCGCTACGTGCATCAGGGCGAGCCGTTGAATATCACGATCGCTCAAACCGATGTGCTGCATATTTATGCTCTCATGGAGCAAAAGGATGCCGCTCTGGCGTTCATGCAGCCGCCAACCACAGCCGAGGTTCGATTGGCAGGCAATCAATCGCATATCATCAAGAATGACGACAAAGACCCGGATCGCGTGCGTGTGATTTCCTGGCAGCCCGGGGCAACAACCGACGCCCGATTCACCGGCCTCACTCAACTAGCCGGTGGTGAAGCCGCTGTTGATCCCAACGACAAGACCAATCATCACGTGCAGATCCCGCAATTCCCGGTGATCGTTTCCGTGAAGAATGACGGTAAATATTACCCCGGCCAACGAGCCTACCTCCGTTTCGACATGGACAAAAAGCCCCTCATCTGGCAATGGAGCCGTCGATTCTGGCAATTGGTGCAGTCGCACAGCGCGAATAATAAGTGGTTGTAAATTGATGTCATCTGCAAGCAATGAACTCTGGTCGATCTTCGACGCCCGACGGGTGAAAGCGCCTGAATTGCGCGGGCTGGATGCGTTCTTCAATTCATTCCGGGGTTATTTTCGGAATCGTCGCCCGGTTCTAAAACGACTGCGAATGCAGGCCGAGCGCGTTTTGGCGCTGGAGCCGGAGATTCACAATCTCGGAGCCACCCATTTTCGCGAAGCGGTCGCGGAGTGCCGCGATCTGGCCCGATTGGGTAAGCTCGTCGGCCCGGCTATGGATCGTTCAGTGGCAATCGCGCGCGAGGCTTGTCTTCGGGCCATCGGCAAGCGGCCTTACGACGTGCAGATCATGGGCGCGCTTGCCATGTGCGAAGGAGCCATCGCGGAAATGGCCACCGGTGAAGGCAAGACCATCACCGCATCGCTCGCCGCTTCCATCTGGGCCTGGCAAGGCAAGCCGGTTCATGTCGTGACCGTCAATGATTACCTGGTGCAGCGCGACGCCGAAGAGATGGGCCCGGTGTACGAGATGCTCGGCCACAAGGTCGGGCATGTCGTTCACGAAACCAGCCATGAAGAGCGCGTCGATCACTATCGACGCAACGTGGTTTACTGCACCAGCAAAGAACTGGTCGCCGATTTTTTACGCGATCAACTGGCTTTAGGACAATTGCGTAATAGCACACAGACAGCCGTGCAATTTCTCAACGGGGGTTCCCTGCGCGGTTCGCTGATGGTCCCCGGCCTGTTCAAAGCGATCATCGACGAGGCCGACAGCGTGCTGATCGACGAAGCCGTCACTCCGCTCATCATCAGCAATTCCCCGGATGACAACGTTAATGCTCCGATGTACGAAGCCGCCGATGCGTTGGCGCAGCAGCTTGAGCCCGAGCGTGATTTCACGATCGATTGGACGGTTCGCAGCATTGATCTCACCCAATCCGGCCAGCGAAAACTCGATGCCCTCGCCGATGACGGCAGTGGTTTCTGGAAGGGTAAACGCCGCCGTGAAGAAGTCGTCACCAGCGCGCTGACCGCCCGCCATTGCTATGTGCGCGATGAGCAATATCTCATCGATCCCGAAGAGCAGACGGTTCAAATCATCGACGAATTCACCGGCCGCGTCATGGCCGATCGCTCCTGGCGGCACGGACTGCATCAGGCAATCGAAGTGAAGGAAGGCGTCAAAGTCACCAGCGACAAGGAAAATCTCGCACGAATCAGCTTCCAGCGATTTTTCCGTCAGTACAAACAGATGGGTGGCATGACCGGCACCAGTTGGGAAGCCGCCGGTGAAATCTGGCAAATCTATCACTTGCCCGTCGTTCGCATTCCCACGAATAAACCCTGCATCCGCACACAGCTTTCCACGCGCATGTTCACGAAGATGGATGAAAAATGGGATGCGGTGGTCGATCGTATCTGCGAACTGAATGAGAAGGGCGTTCCGGTGCTCGTCGGAACCCGCAGCGTGCTCGCCAGCGAAGAAGTCAGCAAACGGCTGGAAGCCAGGCAGATTCCCCATCAGGTATTGAACGCGTCGCAGACGGCTCAGGAAGCATTCATCGTCAGCCAGGCCGGATTGCCAAAGCAGATTACCGTCGCCACGAACATGGCCGGTCGCGGCACGGATATCAAACTCGCCCGCGATATCGCCGCCGCCGGCGGACTACATGTGATCTCCACCGAACCGCATGGTTCCGGCCGCGTCGACCGGCAGCTCTATGGCCGTGCCGCCCGGCAGGGTGATCCTGGATCCGCGCAAATGTTCACGAGCCTCGAAGATGACCTGTTCGTTCGCCATGCCAAATTCCTGCGCAAATTCAAATCCGCAATCGGAAAAAAGCAACTGATCAAACTCGCGCAGGACCGGGCCGAACACATGGCTCGCTTCAATCGCAAACAGATTCTAAAGCAGGACGACTGGATGGATGAATCCCTGCCGTTCTAAACCTAAAACCCGCCGCTCTCGTCACGCACCCGCGCTTTCCGGGTGCGTGACAGTTCCGGCGAACCGGATTTCTCCCTCTCCCGGTACTCCGGGGGAGGGTTGGGGTGGGGGGAAATCCGCTGAACCACGTCAATTTATCGAAAAAGACCCCCACCCTTCCCTCCCCAGGAGTACCGGGAGAGGGGACAATCCCAGCCGATCTCGACACGTACCCCACCCTTTCCAATCTCGCATAAACAGTATTGCCAACCGATCCCGAAAACCCCACAATGTTTCCCTTTCGGTGATTCTCTCGGCATTTGTCAATTAAGGATGAAATATGAGCGTCCAAGCATTCGGCGTGATCGGACTGGAAGTCATGGGGCGAAACATTGCACTCAATATTGAGCGCAACGGATTTCCGATCGCGGTCTACAACCGCACCTATTCCAAGACCGAACATTTCATCAATGAATTGGCCAAAGGGAAGAATGCGAAGGGGTTTGAAAAGATCGCGGATTTTGTTGCAAATCTCGAACGACCGCGACGGATTCTGATCATGGTCAAGGCCGGCAAGCCGGTCGATGCGGTGATCGAAGAGCTCAAACCGCTACTACAGCCCGGCGATATTGTGATGGACGGTGGTAACTCACTGTTCACCGATACCGAACGCCGCGTCGAATATCTGAAGCCAACCGGAATCAAGTTCTTCGGCATGGGCGTCAGCGGAGGTGAAGAAGGGGCGCTCTGGGGCCCCAGCATCATGCCCGGTGGCGATCGCGAAAGTTACGAGCACGTCCGTCCGATCCTCGAAAAAATCGCCGCCAAAGCGCCGAGCGACAACGTTCCCTGCGTCACCTATTGCGGCGACGGTGGGGCGGGTCACTTCGTCAAAATGGTTCACAACGGGATCGAATACGGCGACATGCAGCTCATCGCCGAAGCCTACGATTTGCTCAAAACCGTCGGTGGGTTGAACAACGCGCAGCTCAAGGATGTCTTCGCCGACTGGAACAAAGGTGAACTCCAAAGCTTCCTGATTGATATCACCGAGAAGGTGATCAACTTCCCCGATCCGCAAAATCCGAAGCAGGCGTTGGTGGAACAAATCCGCGACGTGGTCGGCATGAAAGGGACCGGCACGTGGACGATCAAGTCCGCGAATGATCTGATCGTTCCTGTACCGACGATGGCTGCAGCGGTGGATAGCCGTGAATTGTCGATGATTAAGGACGAACGTGTTGCCGCCTCCAAATCACTGGGTGGCCCGCAACCGAAACCTTTAATGGGCGATCTCAAGCAGTTCATCAACGACGTGAAGGATGCCCTCTATTGCTCCAAGATTTGTTCCTATGCTCAAGGGATGGCGATGCTCTCCGCCGCCAACAAACCGAAGGACAAAGGTGGATTTGATTTCCACATGACCTTGCCCGATTTGCCCA
Organism: Tepidisphaerales bacterium; assembly: GCA_038230975.1. Lineage (GTDB taxonomy): Bacteria > Planctomycetota > Phycisphaerae > Tepidisphaerales > Tepidisphaeraceae > JANXVV01. The sequence goes on along the minus strand of JBBRMF010000041.1, from coordinate 18,980 downwards.
TGATCTGGCGCGCCGGCTGCATCATCCGTGCTGCGTTCCTCGAAGAAATCACCAAGGCCTTCAAGAGCAATCCGAACCTCTCAAATCTGTTGATGGACAACAATTTCCGCAGCATGATCAATAGCCGCCAGGACGCATGGCGACGAGTCGTCAGCCTCGGGATCACCAATGGCATCGGGCTTCCGGCTTTCAGCGGTTCGCTGGCTTATTACGACACCTATCGCCGAGCGCGCCTGCCCGGCAACCTCATTCAAGCCCAGCGCGATTTCTTCGGAGCTCACACCTACGAGCGCACCGAAAAACCGGGCGAATTTATCCATACGGAATGGTCGGCAAAGTAAGCGCCTGTGAAATTGTGGTGGCAAGGGCGTCTCGCCCGTGCATTTTTTAAGCAATAAGCACGGGCGAAACGCCCATGCCACCACAAGGTCAAATCGAAAGGATTGCGGCATGTCTGAAAGCAACACGGGTATCGAATCGTCAATGCAGGAGCACCGCATTTTTCTTCCGCCGGAAGGGTTTTCGCAAAAAGCATGGATTAGTTCGCGCGAACAGTATGACACCCTTTACCGGCAGTCGATCGATCACCCGGAAATTTTTTGGGCAAACGCTGCCGCGGAATTGCACTGGTTCGAGAAATGGACCAAGGTACTCGACTGGAAGCCCCCGTACGCGAAGTGGTTTGTAGGCGCGAAAACCAACATGGCGTACAACTGCCTCGATCACCAGATCGCACAAGGCCGCGGCAACAAAACGGCGATCCTCTTCGAGGGTGAGCCCATTCATTCCGATGGCCGACCGGAAGTTCGTCACATCACTTTTTCGCAGCTGAAAGATGCCGTTTGTCAGTTCGCCAACGGTTTGAAAAACCGTGGTGTGAACAAGGGCGATCGCGTTACGATTTACATGCCGATGATCCCCGAAGCCGCGATCGCCATGCTCGCGTGCGCGCGGTTAGGCGCATCGCACTCGGTTATTTTCGGTGGGTTCAGCAGTCAAGCCATTGTGGATCGCGTGACGGATGCGAAGTCGACGATCATCATCACCGCCGACGGGGGTCATCGGCGCGGTCAGATCGTTCCGCTCAAAGCCAACGTTGATGAGGCGCTCAAACTGACCGACCTGGTGAAGCAGGTCATCGTTTTAAAACACACCGGGAATGCCATCGACTGGACCGAAGGCCGCGATGTGCTGTGGACCGATGTGATCGCCGGCCAGACCACCGATTGCCCGGCTGAGCCGATGGATTCAGAAGATCCACTCTTCGTTTTGTACACCAGCGGATCCACCGGTAAGCCCAAGGGCATTGTCCATACCACCGGCGGGTACATGGTCGGCACGTATCTCACCAGCAAGTACGTTTTCGATCTTCACGAAAATGACGTCTATTGGTGTACCGCCGATGTGGGCTGGATTACCGGGCACAGTTACGTCGTCTATGGCCCGCTGGCCAACGGCGCAACCACGGTGATGTACGAAGGCGCGCCGAACCACCCCGATTTTTCTCGATTCTGGTCAATGGTCGAGAGGCACAAAGTCAGCGTTTTCTACACTGCTCCGACGGCGATTCGCGCGTTCATGAAAGCCGGGCGCGAACTTGTGGACAAGCACGATCTCAGTTCCCTGCGATTGCTCGGCAGCGTCGGTGAACCGATCAATCCGGAAGCGTGGATGTGGTATCAACAGGTGATCGGTCACAACCGATGCCCCATCGTCGATACCTGGTGGCAGACTGAAACCGGCATGATTCTCATTACGCCATTGCCCGGTGTAACGCCGACAAAGCCCGGAACGGCAACGCTTCCGTTTTTTGGTGTCGATGCGGCGATCGTAGACCGAACCGGAAAAGAACTGGGAACGAATCAAGGCGGCTTGCTGGTCATCCGCAAGCCCTGGCCTTCGATGCTTCGAGGCATCTTCAACGATCCTGATCGTTACGTGAAGCAGTACTGGTGCGACGTTCCCGGAGTCTACTTTACCGGCGATGGCGCACGGCGCGACAGCGACGGCTATTTCTGGATCATGGGTCGAGTGGATGATGTGATCAATGTATCCGGGCATCGGCTCGGCACGGCGGAAATCGAAAGCGCGCTGGTCAGCCATGATTCGGTCGCGGAGGCGGCGGTCGTCGGAATGCCGCACGAAATGAAAGGCCAGGGAATTGCCGCCTTTGTCGTCTTGAAGACAGGCAAAATGCCCTCCGAAGAATTGAAAAAGGCATTGATGGCCGTCGTCACCAAATCAATCGGCGCGCTGGCCCGTCCGGATCAGATTCGATTCACGGAATCACTCCCAAAGACCCGGAGCGGAAAGATCATGCGACGGCTTCTCAAGGAAGTCGCCAGCGGCAATGAAATCAAAGGGGACACCACCACTTTGGAAGATTTTTCCGTGCTGGCGAAGCTCAAAGAAAAAGACGAGGGTTAATCGGGCGTTTATTGCCAGTATTTACAGGAGTCTTCGCATGAATGGATCATGGAAGCGGTGCCGTGGATTCAACGACGGTGCCACAGGTCGCGGTACTCCGAGACCTGTGCTCCGTCCATGCCGCGTAAAAACACAGGTCTCGGAGTACCGCGACCTGTGGCAACCTGTGTCGTGATACACTGAGTCGAAAACCGCTGTATACGCGTCGCCAGCGACCTGGCTAAATAATCGACCGCCCACCGTCCAGTCGGATGATCTGGCCAGTCACATAGCCACCTGTCGTACAGAGATAATGCACTAAACTGGCGACATCCTTCGGTGTCCCGGCGCGCGCGAGGGGAACCCGTTTCAAGTATTGCTCCCGAGAGGCCTGCGGAAAACCTTCCGGCCAATCCACCACCCCGGGGGCAATCCCGTTCACCGTCACTTCCGGCGCAAGTTCGCGGGCCAATCCAAGCGTAAGATTCGCAAGCCCGGATTTACTCGTGCAATAACCCAAATATTCTGGCCAAGGCTTTTCGGCAAGTAAATCAACCATATTCACAACGTGTCCTCGATACTTGCGAAGCATCGGCCCGAACTCACGGCACAGCGACATCGGGGTCCAGACGTGAATCGTCCAAAGTCGCGAAAGCTGATCCGCGCTCGCCTGGCCAAGCGACGATCTTTCATAAAGAGAGGCGTTGTTGACGAGAATGTCTATGCGCTTGAAAGCCGATCGAAACTGCTCTGAAACGATCTGGGCGGCATCGGATCGCGTCAAATCCACCCGGATCGCCAATGCCCGGCGTTTCTTCTTTTTTAGGAAAGTGACCAGATTTTTGGCGTCGCTCTCACTATTGAGATACGTGAACGCGATGTCGAAACCCGCCTCGGCCAATGCCTCAACAATCGCACGCCCCACGCGTTTGGCTCCGCCGGTCACAAGGGCGACGCGAGTCGGTTTTTTCGGAGATTTGGGCATGATTTACAGTTTTGCAAAGTGGGTTTACCCGCCCACCATTCGTGTCATTCCGAAAATCAGTCAGGCGAGTTACACCTTAGGCGGTTGCAGTTCCTCAGCCTGGGGAAGGTCCTTCAACGTGTTCAATCCGAAGAGTTCGAGGAATCGCTTCGTCGTCCCATACAGAATCGGCCGCCCCGGCAACTCCGCGCGGCCACCGATGCGAACCAAATGCTTTTCCATCAAAGATCGGATTGTCTCCCCGCACATCACACCCCGGATGGCTTCAACATCCGCCCGCAAAACAGGCTGCTTATACGCAATGATCGCCAGGGTCTCCACGGCGGATTTCGATAGCTTGGTGTCAATTTCCTTCTGGTGAAGCTTTTTCAGCGTCTCCCCGTATTCCGGCAGCGTGAGCATTTGATAGCCGCCGGCCACTTGCTCGATACGGAACGATCGGGCCGTTTCCTCATAGCCGGCATTCAGTGATTTAATCGCTTTTCGGAGTGGTGATTGCTTGGGCAAACTCATCAAGTCTGCCAGCCGCTGGGTCGTCAATGGATGATGCGTGCTAAAGAGCAAAGCCTCCAGGACACGAAGATCAACGGCAAGTTCGGTCGATTCACCTGTCGAATCTTCCTCCACCGCATCCTGCACCGGCCCATCAACTTGATCGGCCAGATCGGCGGGAATTGAATCGTGGGTCTCAGGATCGGGTAGGTTCACTTGGGTGTCTTCAAGTACGGCTTCATCCACGGCAAGTCTCAACATGATATCGCCTCCGATCTTGCGGATATTATCGGCCAATGCAAGCGCGGGACGATACCGCGAACCTGAAATTGGGTGTGACGCTCAATTGCGGCGCTGGGTGCCATGGCCACGCAGAATGACCCCTGTCGTGCAAACGGGCGAAGGTTGCGTGGCCATGGCACCCAAAATCCTACGCACCAGTTAAACCCTCAAACATCAACGACTGAACACCCAACGGGCTCGGTTTTCTACCGAGCCCGTTGAACGACATACAGAATTACGATGCAAGTGTGCATCAACCGCATTGGATTCGGTCAAATTCTTACTTCGTCGGATCAACAGGCTTGACGGCTTCCTTCGTCTTATCCACCGCAGTATCCGTGGCATCTTTCGTTTTGTCGACAGCCTTCTCGGTGGTGTCCTTGGTTTTACCAACCAGATCCTTGGCCATTTCCTTCGTCTTGTCGACCCCTTTTTCGATGGCTGGGACGATCTTTTCCTTGACGACTTCTTTCGTCTTGTCGACGGCGTCCTTGGCAACTTCTTTGGTCTTTTCGGCAGCGTCCTTCGCCATGTCTTTGGTCTTATCTGCGGCCTTTTCGACCTTGTCCTCGACAGTCTTCACTTCTTCCTTGTTGCAGCCCGTAAAGCAAACAGCGCCAGCGGCCAAAGTGAGCGCCAAAGCGATTTCAGTCATTCGATTCATCTTGCAGTCCTCTCGTACGCCGCGTTGGCGGCTGGTTCATCCCCTACTTTATTCCCTCAGTGAGTTTAGTCTTTTGCGATATCATTCGTCAAACGTATTGTGGCAAGTCAAAACCACTCAGCTTTCGTTGGACATTCAGACGATCAATCTGTCAGGAGGAATAATAGGCGCGATGGAACCTTTCAATAAACTGTTTGATCCGGCCAAATATGTGGCCTGTGGGTGGGATTTGTGCGTGGATGATTCGGCAAGAACCCATTGGGTTGGATTCTTCCTACGGCATCTGAATACGATTCTGAAACTGGGTGTCTCAGCGGCGACTTCGCGCGGAGAGCCGGTTGACGCGGCAATGCGGCGGGCAGAAAGCTGCCGGCAAGAATTTACCGCAGGCTTTAGCGATTTCGCACACCAGCCCGCTGAGTTTGGCAAAATCCACGGTGCAGTCACCATTCTCACACTCGACAAATGGCGAGACAATTATCTCCGCAAACACAAATTCGTGGATTCATTCATCGATTTGAAAAATCGCGAAAATGAAATTGTGCTGCCCTTGTTGCCCATGGTCTGTCGACAGTTGGATGTGCTGGAAGGGGAGCAACAATTGCGGGCGATCATCGAAGGGGTTTTTGCCGGGAATATTTTCGACATGGGTGCCGAGGCAACCGCCGCCGCCTTTATGGAGGGTGGCCCGGATTTTTTCTCCACGCGCGAAAAATTGCCGCGCCGACCCTGGTTGATCGATGACTATGATTCGCTGGCCGACCGGTTTTTGAATCAACCGATTCACCGCAAGGCGGTCTTTTTCATCGACAATGCCGGAAGTGATTTCCTTCTCGGCGCGGTTCCGATGATGCGTTGGATGGCAAAGCGCGGCACGACTATTATCTTAGCCGCCAATGAGCGACCCACCTTGAACGACATGACGATCCACGATGTGAACTCCTGGTGGCCGTGCATTGTAGAAATGGAACCGTCTTTAGCGGACCTGCCGATCACGCGGGTGAGCACCGGCACGGGCGAACCCCTGATCGATTTGTCAGAGGTCGCACCGGAGCTTAACCAGGCGGCAGCGGATGCCGATCTGGTCATTCTCGAAGGCATGGGTCGTGGCGTCGAAAGTAATCTGGACGCCCGGTTTACCTGTGATGCCCTGAATGTGGCGATGCTGAAGGATATCGCCGTTGCCGACCGCTGCGGTGGGAAAATGTTTGATGTTGTCTGCAGGTTTCGATGACCGGAGGTTTGTGCCGACATCAAAGATAGGACATTTCCCTGAAAATGGCTGAATTTCAACCTTTTCATGTATTTTTCGACACTCCGAACACTGTCGCATTTTGTTGCATCGGCAGTCCTGGAATGATCGGCGGTCAGGGTGGTTCTTGTCATCCACTTAAGACCGGCGTACCATCCCGCATTCAAGTTTGAACGGATCAAAGCAAAAGGAATCGCATGCAAGAGATCGACTTCAAGAAGGTAGACCCGCGGCTGCTGAGCCGGATGACGGATCACGTAGGATCGCAATTCATGACCACGCCGTATCCACCGCGCGGCCCCGTGGCGATGCCTGTGGCAATGCCCGGCCCCGGGGGTCAAGGCGGATACAACCGCTACCGCGAAATGACGCTCGAGGAAATGCTCCTTGAAAACCGCGTCATCTTTCTCGTCGGTGAAATCAACCATGTTTCAGCCGCCCGCGTTTACATGCAGATGCTGTACCTGTCGAGCGTCAAGAAAGACGGCGACATCAATCTGTACATCAACAGCCCAGGCGGGCATGTTGTTGATACGCTGGCGATCTATGATGTGATGCGTTTTCTGAACTGCGATATCGCAACCTACTGCATCGGTGAGGCCGCCAGTGGTGGGGCGGTCATCCTGATGGCCGGCAAGAAAGGCAAACGCTTTATCCTGCCGAACGCCAAGGTGATGATCCACCAGCCGTTTGGTGGTGTGTACGGTCAGGCGGCGGATATCGAAATCCAAGCTGAGCAGATCCTGAAGGACAAAGAAAACCTGATCAGCATCATGGCTCACTGCACCGGCCAGAAGTTTGACCGCGTTCGCGAAGACAGTGAACGCGATCGGTTCTTTGGTGCCAAGGATGCGGTGGCGTACGGTCTTTGCGATGAAATTCTCGGCGAAGACACCGACACCAAAACCGCCGCCGCCGCCGTCGATGCGAATAAACCCAAGTGAGGATTGGTCAGTCGTCAGTGGTCCGTAGTCCGTTGTGAAGAGATATTTTTCTTTACATCTGACCACTGACAACTGACCACTGACAATTAACAAACGGACAAACGAAAATGACAAGCAATACATTAATCCCGATGGTGATCGAAAAGTCCGGCCGAGGGGAGCGGGCTTATGATATCTACTCCCGCCTGCTCAAAGACCGGATCATCCTCCTCAATGGCGGTGTCACCGACGACAGCGCCGGGGTCATCATCGCGCAGCTCTTGTTCCTTTCGAACGATGATCCAAAGACGGATATCCAGTTTTATATCAACTCCCCCGGCGGTAGTGTCTCGGCAGGGTTCGGGATCGTCGACACGATGCGGCATCTCCGCTGCGATGTGGCGACGACGTGTATCGGCATGGCCGCCAGCATGGGCGCGGTGTTGCTGTCCGCAGGTACGGCGGGCAAGCGGGCCTGTTTGCCCAATTCCCAGGTGATGTTGCACCAGCCGCTCATCGGTGGTGTGCTGCAGGGTCCGGCGACGGACCTCGGCATTGAAGCCGCCCACATGCTCCGATTGCGCGACCGTCTCTATAAGATGATGGCCAACTACACCGGCAAAACCCCCGAGCAGATTCATCGCGATTTCGATCGCAACAAATGGCTCTTCGCCGAAGAAGCCGTCGACTACGGCTGTGCCGATCGCGTTCTGGAACGCATGCCGGAAGGAACTGCTCGCAATGCCGATGCGAGCGAAGCTGATAAGGAATAACTGCTCGGCGAATTCACAAACAGAATGCATTTAACCACAGAGAGCACAGAGATTCCCCCGGTCGGGCAACGCTGCCGGACAGTGGCGATCTCTGTGCTCTGCGTGGTTCAAATTTTTGGGTGTACGATTCTTGGCGGCTGCGCTTCTCCGAGCGCCGCGAACAATAAGCTACGCGCCGAAAACCAAAAACTTCAAGATCAAATCACCGTTCTCCAGCGTGAAAAAGAAGTCGATCGCACGACAATTCAGGCGCGCGAAACCAAGGTCGGAACGATTCCAACTTTGCCTCAGGAACGTCTCGATAAACTCTTTACCGTGGGCGATCTGAAACTTGGCCGACTCACCGGGGGCGACAACTGGAGCGGTTCTAAAGCGGGCGATGACGGGATCAAAGTAGTGGCCGTTCCCATCGACACTTCCGGCGACAACTTAAAAGCGGCCGGGAGTTTTGTGGTGGAGGCCTTTGATCTGGCCCAGCCTTCCGAAAGCCGGATTGGACATTGGACTTTCAGCGTCGATCAGGCCCGGCAGAACTGGTACGGCGGCAGCTTGCAGTATTCGTACGTGCTGAAATGTCCTTGGCAGAAATTCCCGACCCACGAAGATCTCACTTTGAAAATCACTTTTCACGATGAACTTACCGGCCGCGAATTCACCCAGCAGCGGGTGATTAAAGTTCACTTGCCGCCTGCGCCTCCCAAGTGATTGCATTAGTTCCCTCCTCCTGGAACTCCTGTGGGGGAGGGAACGATTTATCCGTCAGCTTGCTCCCTCGAACCTTTTGTGTCGTAATATCGATATGCCCGATAACGACGACAAACCGATGGACCGCCGCCGTTTCTTTCGAGACGGTTTGTTTGAATTACTGAAACCCCTTGCCCGACCGATCGAACGGCGGATCGCCCCAATCGAAAGATTGGCCGAGGAATTCAGAAAGTTCGACGACTCGGCAAGACATTCCGAACCTGCCGCGCCGAGTTACGATGCCCCGCGAATTTCACTGCCGGTGTTGCGACCACCGGGGGCGCTTGCCGAAGACAAATTCCTGGAGACCTGTAGCCGATGCGGCCACTGTGTTTCGGTCTGCCCGGCCAATTCGATCCAACTCGATTCCACTGAATACAACGGCGGCGGATTCCCCTATGTCGACCCGGAAATTCAAGCCTGCGTGATGTGCGACAGTCTTGTCTGCATGAAAGAATGCCCCAGCGGCGCGCTCGGCTATCTGCCGCGCTGGCTCATCGATATGGGTACCGCCGAATGGCATCTCGAAAGCTGCACGCGAACGCATGGCGACACCTGCACCACCTGCATCGATCACTGCCCCCTGGGTGCCGATGCGATTGAACTTCGCGGGAATGATATCCACGTAAAATCCGAAGGCTGCACCGGCTGCGGCATCTGCCAGTATTATTGCCCGACCTACCCCAAGAGCATTGTCATCGTGCCCAAATCCGCCAAGAAAAAAGAGGAATCAGACGCAGGGAATTGGGATTTCTAGAGCGTTTTTCATCTTGGTCGGGTGCCACGGGTCGCGGTACTCCGAGACCCGTGCCTGTCATTCATCGAAAAAAGCACCGGTCTGCGAGTACGCCAACCTGTGGCACCCCGGCACCTAAGCGACCTACCAAGCTGAAAAGTGCCCTAGTTGTCACGGCATTGCAGCGGCCATGGTCCAAAAGGTCTCAGTGGTCTGGATAAACAATCAATTCTGCCCGGGGTTTTCCGCCCTTGGCAGTCCCAGTGGATTGGCATTGAACTTTAATTGACACTTCCGGCACAACCGATATTCAAATTTTTTGTGGACCAGATCTTGAAGTTCCTCCGTGGAATAATGATTGAGTTCCGCGATCAGTTTAGCCATGTCAGAGCCTGAATCGTTTCGCGACAATTCTTCGGCGGTAATCGAAGGTAGCGACGGATCGGCGTAGACCTCGATCTTAACGATGTAGTAAGCGTTCATCGGAATCGGGCGACCACACAAGTTGCAATGAACAATCTCAGGCATTCATGTGATTGTAAGAGAGAACGCTTGCGTGCGCCAAAGTGACGACCAGGAAAAAGCGCGACGGGCGTAACCCAATATAATTGCAACCTGACTTGATGAAATCGCCGGATTCCTGAATGATGTCTACATGAATTCAGGTTCGAGCCAAAATGCTGGCAAAACGTACTATGTGACGACGCCGATTTACTACCCGAATGCCGAGCCGCACATCGGGCACTGCTATACGACAATCGCCGCCGACACGATCGCCCGGTATCACCGGCTCATCGGCGATGACACTTTCTTTCTGACCGGTACCGATGAGCATGGCCTGAAAATGGTGAAGACCGCGATCGATCAGTTAACCGAGCCGGCTGTTCTGGCTGATCGCGTCGTCGCTGAATTCCGAAAAGTATGGGAAGAGCTCGACATCACGCACGATGATTTCATCCGCACGACCCAGCCACGGCACAAGAATGCGGTGCAGGAAATCGTCCGCCGTTTGCAGGCGAACGGTGATATTTATCTCGGGGCCTATGAAGGTTGGTATGACGAAGGGCAGGAAGAATTCGTCACCGAGACAGAGGCGAAAGATCACGAGTTCAAGTCGGTGGTGAGTGGTCGTCCTCTCGTACGATACAAAGAACCCACGTATTTCTTTAAGCTCAGCAAATATGTACCGCAGATTCAGGCGTACATCGAATCGCATCCGGAGTTCATTCAGCCCGACTCCCGGCGGAATGAGGTGCTGAGCAAGTTGAAAATGGGTGTGGCTGATTTGTCGATCAGCCGTTCGACGTTGCGGTGGGGGATCGAAATGCCGGGCGATCCGGCTCACGTTCTGTACGTTTGGATCGATGCACTGAGCAATTACATCACCGCGCTTGGTTACGGAACTTCCGATGACGCTCGGTTCCAAAAATACTGGCCCGTGAATTTGCATCTGATCGGCAAGGAAATTCTGTGGTTCCATGCGGTCTACTGGCCGGCGATGTTGTTCAGCCTCGGTCTGCCGCTTCCGAAGAAATTATTCGCCCATGGCTGGTGGACCAGTGATGGCCGCAAGATGAGTAAGTCCATGGGGAACTTTGTCGGGATGGATAAGATCAGGGCTCTCGGTGCATCGCATGGGAATGATGCGGTCCGCTATTATCTTTTGCGAGCCGCGCCGTTCGGAACGGATCTGGACTGGACCGACGAAGGTTTCAACAAGTCATTCGATGAACTGGTCAATGTGCTTGGCAATCTTCTCAATCGCGTTTTGAACATGGTGAATAAATATCGTGGCGGGGTGATTCCTCATCCAAGCTCGACGCGCGAAAAAATCGATCAGGATCTGGAAGCCGCCATCGCCGCGCTCGCTCCGAAGCTACAAAATGCCTACGACCAATGCGAATTGCAGCAGTGCGCCATGCTGCCGGTTGAATTGGCTAGACAAGCTAACGGATATGTCGAAGTCACACGGCCGTTTTCGTTGGCGAAAGATCCTGCTCAGGCGGAGCGGCTCGATACGGTTCTCTACTTCCTGGCGATGGCGAGCTATCATGCCTTGGTTGGGCTGCTGCCCTTATTGCCGGCAAAAGCTGTGGCCGGTTTGGAGCAATTGGGCGTGAGCCTGACCGGGCGCTCCATGCAAGATTTGGTGGCTCATCCATTGGCGGCCGGCGACAAGGTGGGACTCGGGCATCCGCTTTTTCCGCGTGTCGATACGAAGTGAAAAAATGCGAATCCGCTATTGATGTAAAAAATAGATTACTTGGCGTCTGACCGTCGCGTCGGTTAAACTAAATGGCATGCCACCGCAGGAAGAACACCCACCACACTCGCATTCGCAAAAAACGTTGGAACAGGTGATTGAAGAAGAGCCGGCGTTTTGTATCGATGCGATAGACTTCGTGCGCCGAGGGCTGTCGTTCACCGTCGAGCAAATCCACGCGGAAGTGACCAACCCCGAGGTCAGTCGGCATGTGTCCGGCCAACAACTTTGTGAAGGATTGCGACAGTACGCCCTTCTGCAATGGGGCCTTCTCGCCCGCACGGTGTTGCAGCGATGGAGCATCTTTCAAACCGATGACTTCGGAAAAATAGTCTTCCGTTTGATCGAAACTGGGGAAATGGCCAAGACTGAAAACGACACCCTGGAAGATTTTCGCCATGTTTTTGATTTTGCGATTGGCTTCGAGACCAGTTATCGCATTGTCAGCCGAATCAGATAGATGGGGCCGATGCGATGAAAACGAATAACGCGGCACCTCAGATGGAATTCAAGCCTCCGCTCAAACCGCAGAGGCGGCTCCTGATGGGTCTGTGCTTCGCCTTTGCCGCATGGGTCGTGTTTCTTTTGATACTTTACTTCAAGACCACGTATCCGATGCGTCATGGCTGACCTGTTCTGCTTTAGAGGATTTTTCAGGTTGGTAGGTTGCCCGATGTCGGGTGCCACGGGTCGCGGTACTCCGAGACCTTTGTTTTTTGCTCGCCGACACCCACAGGTCTCGGAGTACCGCGACCTGTGGCACCCACTGATGTCGCTACTCCAACGTGCGAAACGCTCTGAGTGCAAAAGTTCCCTCCCAGTTCCCGAACGAATGCAACTCAGTGGCGTAACATGCGATAGCCAAAACGATTCGCATGCCTATTTCGCTCCTACAACCTCTTCGTGAAATTCCGTTCGCATTCGTCGATACTGAAACCACGGGTGCCTCGGCCGATTTCGGCGATCGCGTGATCGAGCTCGGCATCGTCCGCGTCGAGGGTGGACGCATCGTGGCGGAATACCAGCAGTTGATTAATCCCAAGCGGAACATCGGGCCGGGCATCACCGTACTCACCGGCATCTCGCAACAAATGGTCGATGGGCAACCCACGTTCATCGAGCAACTCCCCCGTGCGATGGAATTGATGAGCGGTGCGGTTGTGGTGGGACACAACGTGCGATTTGACTTATCATTTCTCAGCAAAGAATTTCGCTGTTGTGGCCTGCAGATCGCCGACGCATTCCCCGGCGCGCACGTCATGGACACCGTCCGACTGGCGCGACGAAGATTCGGTCGCGGGGGTAACGGATTGCAACGATTGGCCCCGCGCCTTGGAATCCAACCCGTGACCGCCCATCGCGCATTGGCTGATGCACAAACTACGTATCTCGTGTTCGAGAAGTTGATGGAGCCTCTGGCAGGATGGCAAACTTCGTTGGCGGATGCATTGATCGCGCAGGGCGGGGCCATGGGGATTCTGCCCGTTTCGTCGCGCGAGCCGGTGTTGCCATTGGAATTGGAAGAAGCGCTTGAGCAGCGTAAACCGGTACTGATGGAATATCTCGATGCTCGCGAACAGCGAACACAGCGGATGATCGAACCCATCAGCGTGCGGCGTTTTAACGGTGAACTCACGCTGGTGGCTCACTGTCACCTGCGAGCTGCACAAAGGACTTTCAAGATCGAAAGAATCGTGCAGTTGACGCGGATTGAGGATCTCCCCGAAACGTAAGATTTGTCCAAGTCATACGTTTTCGCAGAGTCCGCGTTAGCACTTGGTAGAAATGGTTGCATGGGCGTCTCGCCCGTGCTTTCTTCTGAAGAAAACGCGGGCGAGACGCCCACGCCACCTAAAAAGGACTCTGCAAAGAATGCAACACCATCTTGAAAACCGCCCTACTACCCCGTAGTTTTAAACACCTCGCCCGCGCTTGGGTATCTTTCCACAACGCCTCTACGCACAATAACCGGAGAACCATCCATGAAACGTTTTGCACTTGCATTGGGATTACTCGCCGCCGCTACCAGTGTTTACGCCGCTGACGCTAAACCCAGGAAAGTCGAGGATCCGAAAATCAAAACGACCTTCGTCGATCCGGAGTCAGCCGGCATTGAGTACAAATTGCAGGGTGAATATGAAGGCAGTGCCGGCTCGGCCAAATGGGGCGCTCAGGTCATCGCCAATGGCGGTGGAAATTTTCACGCGGTTTTTGAACCGGGTGGATTGCCCGGCGCAGGTTGGGATGGCAAAACCCGCTACGAATCTGACGGTAAGCTGGATGGCGACAAAGTCGTCTTCGCGCCTACCGAAAAATTTGTTCGCGGCGACGGTCACAAAGCCCCGGATCTGGTCTTCAAACCCGGTTTCAGCGCGACGATCGCCGGCGAATCACTGACCGGCAAAACCGAGGCCGGCGAAACGTTTGAACTGAAGCACACGATCCGGCATAGCCCCGCGGAAGGAGCCAAGCCGCCCGCCGGGGCAATCGTCCTGTTCGATGGCTCTAATGTCGATGCTTTCAACGGCGCAAAGCTATTGCCCGGCGGACTGATGGCACAAGGCGGAGAATCCAAGCAGAAGTTCACCGACTTCGTTCTGCATATTGAGTTCAATCTCGCGTTCAAACCGTTCGCCCACGGGCAGGAGCGCGGCAACAGCGGTGTCTATCTTCAGCACCGTTATGAAACTCAAGTGCTGGATAGCTTCGGTCTGAAAGGCATGGATAACGAATGCGGCGGCATTTACACCAAGACCGCGCCGGTCGTCAACATGTGCTATCCCGCGCTCACCTGGCAAACCTACGACATCGATTTCACGGCCGCGCGCTTTGAAAATGGTGTGAAGAAATCCAATGCGATCGTGACCGTAAACCACAATGGAGTCGTCATTCACAATAAGATTGAAATTGAGGGTTCCACCGGCGGGGGTAAGAAGGAAGACGCCACTGAAAATGTACAATCGGGTCCGTTGTATCTTCAAGATCACGGCAACCCGGTCGCATTTCGAAATGTATGGATCGTGGAAAAGAAATCGACGAATTGACTTCTGATTTGATTCGAGTTTCGAAGCCCGTTCTTTTGTTCTCCAAGACTAAATCAATCGCAAGCATTATTTTCTATTTCCTTATATTGCTTTCATTATAACTAAATAATCATAGAGATACTTCCCGCTCCCAAAGGCGTCCTGGACAACGGTCGCAATCGCGTTTGGGCGTCATCCGGATGGCGCTATCTTAAGAGAGCGAAGTATTGATGCATAGAGTACAGTCACCGTTTCAATCCAAACACGCCTCGCGCATCCAGTCGTTTCGTTTACAACATCGTGGATTTACGCTGGTCGAATTGCTTGTGGTGATCGGCATCATTGCGCTTCTGGTGGGAATCCTACTGCCTGCGTTAAGCAAGGCACGCAAGGCGGCACAGGAAGTCAAATGCCTCAATAACCTTCGACAGCTTTGTCTCGGCGTCTTTATGTATGCGGACAGCCAGAAAGGTTCGCTCCCCTACGAGGGTGGGGATGGAACGATCGCCAGTCCCGTCACTGCCGGTTTGCCCCAAGGGGCTTCCTGGGATGAAACCGGTCTGTGGTTCAATGCGGCACCCACTAATTTAAATCAGCCCACGTATTCGGAACAGCAGACGAATTATTTGCTCAAAGGTGTACCTCTTGCCCATCAGGGTGCAAATAGCGTCTTTGTGTGTCCTGCGGCCGATGATCCGCAAACGACCGCCACGGATAAAAATGCGGGAGTCGCTCCGAAGACTGACGGATATCTCTGGCTATGGGGTGGGGCACCCGGGAGTGGCGTTCCGCAAGCTCGACCCACCTATCTGTGTTATGTCTTGAATTCCAAGCTGAACGCCACGCAGAAAACGCAAAAAATGAGTCAGCTTCACCCTGGTGCGGCTGTCGTGATTTTTATGGAGAAGCGAATGATTCCTGGGGAGCTTCTTTCAGGTGACAAAAACTACGCCAAGAGCCTGGGGCAAGTGCGCGGTGAGCACAAGCGCTTCACAGCACGTCACCGCAACGGGGGATTCATCGGGTTTGCCGACGGTCATGTGGCGTGGTTTTCTAACCAACAGGTCACCACTCCGTCCGATCCAGTTAAGAATGATTACAACTATCCTGACCGTGTGGTGTGGGATCCCTTTGGCCCTGAAAACTAACTAAACGTGATTGATTCGTGCAGACTCCGGTAGGCGCTCGAATGGATTTCCGAAGTAAGGGCTACGAATAATTTCTCAAGCTCTGTGCGGATAAGTTTTTCTACGAAGAGCGCAACGGTACTGTGAGCCTTGGGACAATCTGTTTTGAGCAATCTCGTTCGATGGACGATTGAGTTCCACCTAAATTGAGCCAAGTTCAAGACCCAGTCGTTTCTATTCTTAAAAAATGTGAATTGAGCCGAGAAATCGAACCCGATTTCCCTGGCTTGCTGTGTCCTTCCGCACAATGTGTGTCGGAAGTGAACAATCCAAAGTTCGCGGAGATAGAGGAGAGTTACCAATGAAGGTACGAAAAAATCGTTCGATCAAATCACAGGTTGCTTTGTCGGCTGCGGTGATGGCGTCATTGGCGTGCGTTGGTTCGTCCGAAGCGACGACGGTGATATCCGGTTGGGATTTTCAAAACCTTTCGATCGGTTTGAATTTGAATCCCGCATCGGATCTCGGAACGGTCACGGGCAGCGCGACGGCGATCGGGATGGACAATACCTATGGCACGCCCAATGCGAGCCAGAATATCGCTGATGTGCTCGCGTCGAATGGAAGTTCCGATACGAACACGGCGAATCTGGCGTGGCGGGTGCGCGGTGGTTCGGTCACCGCCGGTCTCGCTGCAAATGGTTGGTCTTCGCTTGCCCCCATCGGGACCCAGGGTGCCCAATTCAAAGCATCGACGATCGGTTTCACCAACGTGACGATCAGTTTCGATATTGAAACGACCACTCAAGGCGAAGGCAAGCTGCAACTGCAATACACAACGGATGGTAGTTCATGGAATAATGCGGCTCTTTCCTACAGCGGCACAGGTTTGGCGACCGTTCAAACCAACAGTTCCAGTACCGATACCGTCATCGGATCGTTCATTCAATTTGGTGCGGGTACCTGGTACAAGGGGATCACGGCCGATCTGTCAGGTATCGCCGGCGCTAGTAACAATGCCAACTTTGGAATTCGCCTCGTCAACGCGGCAACCGGTGCGGACAACGTTAACCAAGCCAACGCTGCCCTCAACAATAGCTCGGGCAACTGGCGCTTCGACGAAGTTCTACTGCTCTCGGGTGGCGGTGGCGGCGGTGGAACGACTTCGACTGCGGCAAATCTCACATGGACGCCTGGTTCCACAAATTGGAACACCAACACCGCGAATACTAATTGGGTGAATACCAACGGTGCGACGGTTCCATTCACATCGAAGGATAATGTCAATTTCACTGGCAACGGAATTTCAAATGGAACGGCAGTGGTGAATGTTGACGCCGCTGGTGTGACAGCGGGTACGATCAACATGAGCCACACAAACGGCACTTATACCATTCTGGGTGGGCCGATCGCCAGCAGCACCTTCACCAAAACAGGTGGTGGAAACCTGGTGATTGCTTCGCCGCAGAACTTCAGTGCCTTGAAAATTCTGGGTGGCACGCTTCACGCGACCGCAGACAACCAGCTTGGAACCGCCGGCGCTCAATTGACGTTGGACAACGGGTCGACCTTCTTTGCCGATGCGCCGATGAACATCGCGCGCGGCGTCACGATCGGGACGAACGGCGCGACGCTCAATACTGGTGCCAATGCCGTAACATTCAGCGGGACGTTTGGCAACGGCGGAACCTTCGTGAAAAACGGTACCGCAGATCTGACATTCGTGGGCGCGACAAGCACTTCCCGAGAGGCCGCGATCATTCTTCCGGCCAACTCAGGCAACATCCATCTGAACGGCGTGGATTCCACGACGTTTGCATTCACCGCATCCACCAACGCAGGGTCGATCAACGGCGACATCATCATCGACGGTAATAATCGACTGCAGTTCAACGGCGGGTTCGTCGACGGTACGGGTCACATCATTGTCAAAGGTACGAACGCCACCGTCATCGCCACCACGGCCGATGCCAATCCCACAACCACGACGATGAACATCCCGATCATCTACAACCCCGATCACCTGCTGAATTTCACCGGCACGTTCGGCGAAAGTCAGTCGAATAACACGATGATTGTCATGCCGAATGCGGTCATTTCCGGTGATGCGAATATCAACTTCGCCAACCATCCCATCTCCGAAGGTGGCGGTGGTCAAGGGCAGATGGAAGTGTATGCCCAGCACACTTACACGGGCAACACGATCATCAACAACGCGAATTTCGCGCTTGAACGTCTGCATGTCGACAACGTTTTCCCGATTCACACGAATGTCACTTTCGGTAGCGGAACGAATAATGCGTCAAGCATCGGCGGAATCGATCTGAACGGTTACAACCAGACATTTGCATCCATCAAGGCCGACACCACAGATTTGCCCGCTTACTTCGCCACGGCCAAAGCGCAGGTCGTTGCGGGTATCTTTAATACCTCCGACCAGCTCAGCACGCTGACGATCAATGGCACAGCCACCACATCCCTGCTGGCCCCCATCGGTAATCCTATTGCAAATGGCAATATTGCAGGCGCGGCAAATAACATCGCCCTCCATCTGGCCGCCGGAAACACCGGAACTTTGATCCTTCTGGCCGAGAACAAATACATCGGTGGCACGATCATCGACGGCGGTACCTTGCAAATTGACACCGCCCCCGCAGCCATCACCGGGATCAGCCTTCCGCAGAATGCTGAAGTCACGAACAACGCGCACTTCACGATCAACACGTCCGGCGTCGTGCTGGTTCCCGGCGTTACGGTGAACAACCTCGTCGGGTCGGGCACCTCAACTGTCACCGTATTGGGGTCGTTAGTCGTCAACAACAACATCGCTCAATCTTCTTTGATTAATAATGGGTTGACCTCGATTCTGAACACGGGGACTATCGGTTCCGTGTCCGGTTCGGGCTCGATGACAATCGGCACTGCCTCCGGCACGGCGATGGTGACGTTGGGTTCGTTGAGCCAGGGGACACTCATCGTAAGCGATCTGGCAAAAGTCAAATTCACTGCATCGACGCCGCGCGCTACGAATTCCGTGACGGCGTTGACGATCTGCACGAACGGTGGTCAGGTTGATCTCGGCAACAGCAACCTTCTTGTGGATCGTACCGCCACGCCGTTCAGCACGGTGAAGAGCTACATCAATTCCGCTCGCGGTATCGTTGCTAATCCCACCTGGACCGGTCCCGGCATCACCAGTTCCATCGCCGCCACGAGCCCACTGATCTACGGCATCGCGGTCGTCGACGGAGCGGACCCCGTCAACGTCAAGCAGGGCCTCGGCATCGATCCCACCAAGATCTTCGTTCGC